>DATEDV010000354.1:0-13527 GCA_035281485.1 Candidatus Limnocylindria bacterium
ACCGATGCCAACCCCGAGGGCAAGTACCAGTCGCTCGAGAAGTACGGTCGCGAGCTCACCGACCTCGCGCGCAAGGGCAAGATCGACCCGGTGATCGGTCGCGACGAGGAGATCCGTCGCGTCATCCAGGTGCTGTCGCGCCGGACGAAGAACAACCCGGTGCTCATCGGCGAGCCGGGCGTCGGCAAGACCGCGATCGTCGAGGGCCTCGCCCAGCGCATCGTGCGCGGCGACGTCCCCGAGGGGCTGAAGGACAAGCGCATCTTCGAGCTGAACATCGGCTCGCTCCTCGCCGGCGCCAAGTACCGCGGCGAGTTCGAGGAGCGGCTGAAGGCCGTCCTCAAGGAGATCGCGGCGAGCGAGGGGCTGATCATCCTGTTCATCGACGAGCTGCACACCGTCGTCGGTGCGGGCGCGGCCGAGGGAGCGGTGGACGCGGCGAACATGCTGAAGCCGATGCTGGCGCGCGGAGAGCTGCACACCATCGGTGCCACGACCCTCGACGAATACCGCAAGCACATCGAAAAGGACGCGGCGCTCGAGCGGCGCTTCCAGCCGGTGTACGTCGGCGAGCCGTCGGTCGAGGACACGGTCTCGATCCTCCGGGGCCTGCGTGAGCGATACGAGGTGCACCACGGCGTCCGCATCCAGGACTCCGCGCTCGTGGCGGCCGCGACGCTCTCTTCCCGCTACATCACGGACCGCTACCTTCCGGACAAGGCCATCGACCTCGTCGACGAGGCCGCCTCGAAGCTGCGCATGGAGATCGACTCGATGCCTGCCGAGCTGGATGAGGTCGAGCGGCGCATCCGGCAGCTCGAGATCGAGCGCGAGGCGCTGCGCAAGGAGACCGACGAGGCCAGCAAGGAGCGCCTCGCGCGTCTGGAGAAGGAGCTCGCCGATCTGAAGGAGTCGTCCGAAGGCCTGCGCTCGAGGTGGCAGCAGGAGAAGGGCGCGATCCAGCAGATCCGCGAGAAGAAGTCGCAGCTCGAGCAGATCCGCATGGAGATCGAACGGGCCGAGCGCTCCGCCGACTACGGCAAGGCGGCCGAGCTGAAGTACGGGACGCTCGCGCAGCTCGAGCGCGACGTGCAGGAGGCGGAGGACAGGCTCGCCACGCTCCACCGCGGCGAGAAGCTGCTGGCGGAGGACGTCACGCCCGAGGACATCGCCGAGGTCGTGGCCAAGTGGACCGGTATCCCCGTGACGAAGCTCCTCGAGGGCGAGGTCACCAAGCTCCTCCGGATGGAGGAGAACCTCCACGCGCGCGTCGTCGGCCAGGACGAGGCGGTCACCGCGGTCGCGAACGCGGTGCGCCGCGCGCGCGCCGGTATGCAGGACCCGAATCGTCCGCTGGGCTCGTTCCTGTTCCTCGGTCCGACCGGCGTCGGCAAGACGTTGCTCGCGAAGGCGCTCGCGGAGTTCCTGTTCGACGACGAGAAGGCCATGGTCCGCATCGACATGAGCGAGTACATGGAGAAGCACACCGTCGCTCGCCTCATCGGTGCGCCGCCGGGCTACATCGGCTACGACGAGGGCGGCCAGCTCACCGAAGCGGTGCGCCGTCGGCCATACGCGGTCCTGCTGCTCGACGAGATCGAGAAGGCGCACCCGGACGTGTTCAACGTCCTGCTGCAGGTGCTCGACGACGGTCGTCTCACGGACGGGCACGGCCGGACCGTCAGCTTCAAGAACGTGGTGATCATCATGACGAGCAACGTGGGCTCGACCTTCATCACGGAGCTCGCGGAGCAGCCCGACCTCCTGCGCAAGCGCGTGATGGATGCGCTGCATGGCCAGTTCCGGCCGGAGTTCCTGAACCGGGTCGACGAGATCGTGATCTTCATGAACCTCGTCAGCGAGCAGCTGATGGAGATCGTGGAAAAGGAGACCGCGATCCTCGCCAAGCGCCTCGCCGAGCGGAAGATCACGATCGACCTCACGTCGAACGCCAAGGCGCTCATCGCGAAGGAGGGTTTCGACCCGGCGTACGGCGCGCGGCCGCTCAAGCGCGTCATCCAGAAGCGCGTCCTCGATCCGCTCGCGCAGAAGATGCTCTCGGGCGAGTTCCGCGAAGGTGACACGGTGGTCGTCGACGCGAAGGACGGCGAGATCGTGTTCTGGTCGCAGGAGTACGCGGCCGAGGTCGCGGAGGAAAACAGCAAGAAGCCGGTCGGCGCGGGGAAGCTGAACTAGCACCGCTTTGGGCGAGTGCCCGTTTAGCCTAGGAGGATGAGGGCTCTCACCGCGCTGCTCGCGGTACTGCTCGTGTCATGTGCCGCCGTCCCCGGTCGCCAGGTCACGAGCACATTCACGCCGATCGCCGACAACGCGCGTCCGACGGCGACCGTGTCGGTCGCGCCGACCGCCGCGGCGAGCCCTCCCCCGACAGCGAAGCCGTCGCCGCGCCCGATCGCCGAGATGCTCGCGCAGATCGACCCGGCCAAGCTCGACGACCACATGCGCGCGCTCGCGTCGTTCGAGTCACGTCATCCGCTGCACCCCGGTCACGCGAAGGCGGTCGCGTATCTCATGCAGCAGCTATCCGCGATCCCGGGCGTCGTCGTGCAGGACATTCCGACGTCGTACAACGGCGTGCGCCTCGACAACATCTTCGCGACGATCAACCCGCTCGCGGGGACCGGCAGCGAGGGCTTCGTCGGCGGCGTCGGCATGATCTGCGCGCACTTCGACTCGATCGCCAATCGCACCGCCGGCTGGCGGCCGGCCGTCGATCCCGCCCCCGGGGCCGACGACAACGCGACGGGGACGGCGGCGCTCCTCGAGTACGCGCGCATCCTCGCCGCGGATCGCGCGTCGCTTCGTATGCCGATCGTGCTCGCGTTCTTCGACGGCGAGGAGTACTTCTTCAAGGGCAGCCTCGCGTACCTGCAGTCGCTCCCGCCGCCGGTGCCCTACCGCTGGGTCATCAACATCGACATGGTCGGCTTCAATCCGCTGGCCGACCGGCTCGACCTCATCTACTACACGGCGAAGTCCGCGTCGCTTCGCGATCGCGTGAAAGAAGCGAACCAGCGCTACCAGATCGGCGTGGCCCCGCTGGTGGAGCAGCTGGCGACGAGCGACGAGTTCATCCTCGACGCCGCGCCATTCGGGCTGGTGGGCGGCATCCCGTCCGTCGCGCTCGTGCAGCGCTACGGCCTTCCGGACTCCACGTTCCCCGGGAACTTCACCTTCCATACCGTGAACGACACACCAGATAAGGTCACCAACAAGCGGCTGTGGCTCAAGGCAGCGAAGCTGACGCTCGCGACCGCGCTGGATCTCGCGCGCGGCGGGTCGCAGCTCTGACCAGGCGCATCAGTCTTCGCGCACAGCTTCTGATCTTCGGCGCGCTTCTCGCGGTGTTCCTGATCGCGTTCCTCTATCTGCGGCCGCCGGCCGGTGCGCTCAGCGACGCCGAATACATCGCGATGGCGAAGGGCACGGCCCAGGGCCAGCTCTACTTCAAGAAGTACGACGCGCCGTGTCAGGTGATCCGCGTGTGGACGGTGCAGGTCAACTGCGACATCGTCCCGGCCGGAGCGCGCTCCACCGAGAAGTTCCGCGTGCACATCGATCCGCGCACGAACACGATCATCGACGTCGAGGCGCAGTTCACGCCCTGAGGCTGAGCGCGGAAAAGATCGCGTGAAGGAAGCGGCTCGGCACGCTCGCCAGCTTTCGCGTCTCGCCGAACCCGTTCGCGTCCGCGAGATCGCGCCACGTCTCGAACGTGAGCGGATAGGGGACCCACTCGTTCCCGCGGTCCGCGTCGTACTCGACGAGCACGAGGCGGCCGCCAGGTCGCAACAGGCGATGGACGTGCGCGAGTGCCGCGGCCTTGTCGCGGACGAAGTGGAGCGAGTTCGCCATCACGACGCCATCGAGGGACGCCAGGTCCATCGCCCTGGTGAAGTCGGCGCGCATCGTGCGCACCGTGGCGCCGCCGCGTGTGACCGCTGCTTCGAGCTCGCCGAGCGCGCGCGCGTCGCGGTCGACCGCGATGACCTCGCCGCCGGGGCCGACCAGCTCCGCGAGCGCGAGCGTGAACGCGCCGGTGCCCGCCCCGAGATCGGCCCAGCGCCCGCCGCGCGGCACGCCGCCCTTCAAGAGGCGGACGTGGTCCGCGTGATCCACTAGCTCTTTCGGCCGAGGTCCGCCTGTGCCCAGCCGTCCGTCGAGAGCACGATCGTCACCGGGCCGTCGGCCTCGAGCACGACGCGCATATTCGCGCCGAAGCGGCCCTGCGCGACCGCCGCATCCGCGCCGCGCAACACGCCGCAGAACGCCTCGAACAGCCGGCGGCCGACCTCCGGCGGCGCGGCGGCGGTGAAGTCCGGCCGCCGACCGTGACGCACGTCGCCGTAGAGCGTGAATTGCGGGATCACCAGGACGCTTCCGCCGACATCCGCGAGCGTCTTGTCGAGACGGCCCTTCCCATCGTCGAAGATCCGCAGGGCGAGCAGCTTCGCTGCGACGCGCTCGCCGTCCTCGGGCCGATCGTCAGCGGCCACGCCGAGCAGGACGGCGAGGCCCGCACCGATGCTCGCGACGGTCTCCTCCCCGACGTGCACGGAGGCGGAGCGGACGCGCTGGACCACCGCGCGCAACGCAGCGGTCCCGCTCTAGTCCAGCATCCAGGGGTTGTCGCCGCGCACCACGGCGTCGACTTCGCTCGCGGAGAGGTGCCCGGGCGCGAACACAGTCATGCTCTTGCTCAGCGGCAGCCGCGTGATGTACGTGACCTTCCCGAAGCGGTAGCCGTGCTGGAACAGGAATGGCTTGCCGTCGATGTCGATGCGCTGCCGGCGGTCGGTGGATGTCGTGGGCACGCCGTCAGTATGGAGAAAGGCCGGCTAATGCGGCGTGCGCGTAGCGCACACGCCAAATTGATGAGGGTCTACTCGCTGATGCTCGGCAGGCCCGGGTCGTAGGGGACGGTGTCGATCGTCACGCCGTCGTCCGCGGACGCGACGCTCGCTGTGACCGCGAGGATCATGAGAGCGGCCACGACGGCGCGCACGAGTCGCGTTCGGAGTGGTCTCACCTCTGTCTCCCCTCGTTCCCTCCCCCGTTCGGCGGATTGTCGGCGCTGAACGGGGTTGGATATCGTTCGGCGAGTCTACGAACGCTGAACATTCAGGCGCAAGGAAAAACCAGTCGTCTGGCTGTCAGTTCAGTGACATTGGAGCGATGTGACGACCACCGACACGATGACGAAACCGAACGGAGCCAGCGGACTCGGAGCCCGTGTTCGCGAGGCGCGACGTGAACGGGGCATGAGTCAAGCTCAATTGGCCGGTGAGGAGCTCACCAAGGGCTTCATCAGCCAGGTCGAGTCCGGTCTGGTCCGACCATCGGTCCGTTCGCTCCAGATCCTCGCGGCGCGTCTGGGCAAGAGTCTCGACTACTTCCTCGGCGACGAACCCCTCGCGACGTCCAAACGGCTCGTCTTCCATCGTCTCGCCGCCGAGGCGGCGGTCGAACGGCGTGATTGGACTGTCGTTCGCGACGAGGTGACGGCGGCGCTCGAGGCCAAGCCCGAGAAACGCGAACGCGCGACGCTGCTGCGCTTCCTGGCGCAGGCGGAGATGAACAGCGGTAACCGTGAGGTGGCTTTCGACCGTATCGGGGAAGCGCTGTCGCTGATCGACGCGGCCACGGACGCCGGCGAGGTCGCGCACCTGCTCCACCTTCGCGGCATCGCGTACGGTCAGATCGGCCAGTACGTCGCGGCCGCGGAGGCCCTCGAGTCCGCGCGCGACGCGATGGAGCGCCACGAGGTCGCCGACCCGCGTCTTCGGGCGCGGATCCTGGTCGCTCTGGGCACCGCTTACCGCAGGCTGAACCGCACGGCGAAGGCGATGCAGACGTACGGCTCGGCGCTCGATCTCGCCAGCGGTATCGACGAGCTCCGGCTCGCCGCGCAGGGCTACATGGGCGTGGCCGTCTCGCTCTACGACGCCGGCGAGCTCGACGGCGCGATCGCGAACTACCGCCGTGCGCTCGACCTGTTCACGCGCGTCGAGGACACGACCTTCCAGCTGCAGGTCCTGCATTCGCTCTCGTCGATCCACTTCGAGATGGGGAAGACCGAGGAAGCCCGCGAGCTGGCCGAGCGCGGCAGCGCGGCCGCGCGCATGGCACACGACGAAGGCATGGTCGCGGTCGCCCAGCTGGTCCTCGCGCGCATCGCCCTCGTGAGCGGCGAAGCGGAGCAGGCCCTCAACATCGCGCGGCAGGCCGAGAAGATCCTCACCGACGAGCCCGTGCAGCGCGCCGACGCGCTGCGCGTCATCGGTGCGGCGCAGGATGCGCTGGGGTCGTTCACCGCGAGCGACCGCGCGTACCGCAAGGCGGTCGAGCTCCTCGTCGAGGTCGGTGACCATCCCAACCTCTCGACCTTCGCGGCCGAGTACGCGATGAAGCTCCGCGCGCGCGGCGAGACCGATCAGGCGTTCCGCTACCTCGAGCTCGCGCGCACGCCCGTCACGACCCGCACCTAGCGGGACCTTCCTCGCGCTTCCTTCGCTAGCATTCGTTCCCGTGCCCCGCGATGCCGTCACGTACGACAACGAAGGCGTCGCCACGGTCCTCGAGGAGATCGGCGACCTTCTCGAGCTGAAGGGCGAGAACGTCTTTCGCGCCGTCACCTATCGCCAGGTCGCGCGGGCGATCCGTGATCTTCGCGAGCCGATCGCCGCGCTCGTCCAGCAGGACCGCCTCGGGGAGATCCCGAAGGTCGGCCCGTCGGTGAAGGACGCCATCACCCAGCTCGTCAGCACCGGCACGTCGCTCCGGCATGAGGAGCTCAAGGCCGCGGTCCCCGAAGGGCTCATCACCCTGTTGCGAGTCCCGGGCGTGGGACCCGCGACCGCCCGGATCATCTACGACAACCTCAAGATCACCACGGTCGACGAGCTGGAGGAGGCGGCCAAGGCGCACCGGCTGCGCGAGCTCCCGAAGATCCAGGCGCGCACCGAGGAGAACATCCTCAAGTCGATCACATCGCTGAAGCAGCGCACCGGCCGGACCCTGGTGCACCACGCGCGCGCCGCGGCCGGCGCTATGACCCTCTGGCTGCGTCAGGAGACAGGCATCGAGGCGGTCTCGATCGCCGGCAGCCTGCGCCGCTACCGCGAGACGATCGGCGACATCGATCTGCTCGTCGCGTCGGCGGCGCCAGCGCCGGTGATGGACGCGCTGGTCCGCGCGCCGTCCGTCGAGCGCGTCCTCGCCCATGGAGAGACGAAGACGTCGGTCATCGTCACGCGCGGCCTGCAGATCGATCTGCGGGTCGTACCGCCGGAGTCGTGGGGAGCCGCGCTCCTCTACTTCACGGGCTCGAAGGAGCACAACGTCCGGCTGCGCGGCCACGCGCTGAAGAAGAAGCTGCTCCTGAACGAATACGGGCTCTATCGCGTCGGCGCGGAGGCGCGCGGGCAGGAGATCGCCTCCCGGACCGAGGAGGACATCTACTCGGCGCTCGGCATGGACTGGATCGCGCCCGAGCTGCGCGAGGATCACGGCGAGATCGACGCGGCGATCGCGCACGGATTGCCGGCCCTCGTCACGGTGGAGGACATCCACGGCGATCTCCATACCCACACGAACTGGACCGACGGTCGCGACACGCTCGCCGACATGGCGCGCCGCGCGCGGAGCAAGGGCTACGCGTATTACGCGGTCACCGACCACTCGCCGGGGCTCGGCCTGGTGAACGGTCTCGGCCCCGAGCGCATCAGCGCTCGGATCGAGGAGGCGCGGCGCCTGAGCGAGGAGCTCGCGCCGTTCCGCATCCTGGTCGGGACCGAGGTGGACATACGCGCGAACGGCGCGCTGGACTACCCCGACGAGATGCTCGCGCGGTTCGACATCGTGACCGCCTCGGTGCACTCGGCGTTCGGCCAGACGCGGGAGGTCATGACGCAGCGCGTACTGACGGCGATGAGGCATCCGCTCGTGACCGCGATCTCGCATCCGACCGGGCGCCTGTTGGAGAAGCGCGATCCGCACGCGCTCGACCTGCAGGCGCTCATCGACGCCGCGGCCGGGACCGGCACGTGGATCGAGATCAACGGCGGCCCGGAGCGGCTCGACCTGCCCGACGTCTGGATACGCAAGGCGCTCGACAAGGGCGTGACGCTCGTCGCGAATTCAGACGCGCACGCGGTCGAGGAGATCGACTGGATGGAGTTCGCGGTCGCGACCGCGCGCCGCGGTTGGGCCACCAGGGCGGCCGTCGCGAACGCGGCCGGCCTCGAGGGGCTGCTCGCGAGGCGCAAGCGGCGCGGATGACGCGCGCGCGTTTCGTCGTGCGCGGGGTGGTGCAGGGCGTGAACTTCCGCGCCGCGACCGCGCGTGAGGCGTCCACGCGTGGACTGACCGGACGGGTGTGGAACACGGCTGACGGCGCCGTCGGAGTGATCGCTGAAGGTGAGGCCGGCGCGGTCGCGGAGCTCGAGGCGTGGCTCGGTCATGGTCCGCGGATGGCGGAGGTCGACGGCGTCGAGCGCGCGGATCTCGAGGGCGCTCCGCGTTACCGCGACTTCCGCATCGCGTACGACGCGCCGGAGTGATGGGCTAGCGCCGCCGCCTCTTCTTCCGCCGCTCCGGTTGCGGGAAGTAGCGCTGCCGCCGGCGCTCGCGCTCCCACGCCGCCTCCTGCGGAGGCAGCACGTAGAAGTACATGAAGCCGATGGCGGCCAGGTTCGCGGCGATGGTGACGCCGATCACCCAGAACGGGACTTTGGCGATGAGCAGGACCATCAGGAAGATGAGGAAGACGATGTTGGTCCAGAACACCCACGATTTCAGCGCGTTCTCGGCCGGAGGGACCGCGCCGCCGCGGCGCCAGTTGTACCAGACGACGTTCGCGATCAAGGAGATCCCGACCGCGTATACGGCGGGCCAGTAAAAGCGGGACTCTGTGTTGAACGGCTGGAAAAAACGGTCAACGAAGTGACCGAGGTCGAACGGCACGGTCCGGCTATGCTAGCGACCGCCAGCGGGATTGACAGGGAGACACCGTGCGAGCACTCCTCTCGACTTCTGATACGACCGGTCTCGTCGCGTTCGCGCGCGGCTTGCGCGAGCTCGGCTGGGATCTGATCGCCACGGACGGCACGCGCGCGGCTCTCGCGATGGAGGGCATCGACGCGAAGGCCGTCGAGGAGCAGACCGGCTCGCCCGTGCTGCTCGGCGGGCGCGTCAAGACGCTTCATCCGCGCATCCACGCCGCGCTCCTCGCGCGCCGCGACGACGACACGCACCGGGCGGAGCTCGCGCGTGAGGGCATCGAACCGATCGACCTCGTCGCCGTGAACCTGTACCCGTACGCGAAGGCCGCCGCCGCGGGCAAGCGCGGTATCGAGCTGCAGGAGCAGATCGACATCGGTGGGGCCACGCTGCTGCGCGCCGCGGCGAAGAACTACCAGGACGTCGTCGTCATCGCGCGGCCGGACCGCTACAGCGCGGTGCTCGACGAGCTCAAAGGCCGCGGCAGCGTGTCGCTCGAGACGCGGCGCCTGCTCGCAGCGGAGGCGTTCTCGCACACCGCGGCGTACGACGCCACGATCGCGGCGCGCTTCGTCGGCGAGGCTGGCATCCAGTTCCCGGACGAGATGACGCTGTCACTGCGAAAGGTGCGTGACCTCAGGTACGGCGAGAACCCCCATCAGCAGGCGGCGTTCTACGCGATCCGCGGCGAGGAGAGCGGCGCGATGGTCGCCATGGAGCAGGTCCATGGTCGCGCCGCGAGCTTCAACAACGTGCTCGACATCAACGCGGCCTGGCGCATCGTGTCCGACTTCGCGCAGCCGACGGTCGCGATCGTCAAGCACCAGAACCCGTCGGGGATCGCATCGGAGAGCGAGATCACGAAGGCCTACCGCCGTGCGTTCATGGCCGACTCGGTGTCCGCATTCGGCGGGATCGTCGGCGCGAACAGGGTCGTGACGCGCGAGCTGGCGGAGGCGATGCAGGACACCTTCTACGAGGCGATCATCGCCCCCGGCTACGACGACGAGGCCCTGCCGTTGCTCCGGCAGCGACGGAACCTGGAGATCCTCTCGGTCCCGAACGCGCTCGTCGACGGCCGCAAGCTGCGACGCTCGGATGACCACGCCTTCGACGTGAAGAAGGTCGCCGGCGGGCTCCTCGTCCAGACGCCCGACGAGTCGGTCACCGAGGAGGGCAACTTCAAGGTCGTGACGGAGCGCACGCCGACCCTCGAGGAGCTCACCGACCTGCTGTTCGCGTGGCGGTGCGTGCGTCACGTGACGTCTAACGCGATCGTGCTGGTGAAGGGACTGGCGAGCGTCGGCGTCGGACCGGGCCAGCTCTCGCGCGTGGTCGCCGTCGAGGTCGCGGTCCGCAAGGCCGGCGAGAACGCGCGCCTCGCGGTGATGGCCTCGGACGCGTACTTCCCGTTCCCCGACGGCATCGAGGTGGCCGCGCGCGCCGGCGTGACCGCGATCATCCAGCCGGGCGGCTCGCTGCGCGACGCGATGATGATCGACACCGCCAACAAACACCGCATGGCGATGCTCTTCACCGGCAGGCGGCACTTCAAGCACTAGCGGCCTCGCCAACGGTTTCGTAACAGAGGCGTCGCTCGATTGCCTTCGGGCCCGGGAGGCGTAACTTTGGCTCCATGAGCGACCCCGAGGGCAAGGCCACACAGGAGTTCGCGACGTCCTTCAAGCGATTCATCGATGCGATGAACGTGGAGGCCGCGAAGGAGTCGAGCCCGCTGCTCGAACGCCTGCGCGCACATCTGGGCGGCGACCCCGGCCGCATGCCGATCGTGACCGAGGACTACGACAACTACGAGCACCCCAACGTTCAGGTCGCGCTGGACAAGGTGCTGACCTCGGAGGGCCGTACGGCGGATCTCGTGGGCTTCTCGGCCCCGAACAAGCGCTGGCAGCAGTTCTCGTTCTCGGATCTGCTCGCGACGGGCAACCCTTATGGCCGCATCTCGGAGGGCCCTGTCGATTACGTGAACTTCCACCTCGAGGATGACAAGACGCTCGCCTGCGTCCAGTACGGACTGTTCTTTGTCACAGCCGGTGACGACCGCCTCACCGTCTTCCTCGTGGGCCCGCCGACGATGGAGATGGGTCCGGGTAGGCGGATGCGTGTCGAAGTCGCCTGCCAGCGGCGCGACGCGGCCGTCGCTCTTCTCAAGAGCCTCACGAACGCCGCGAAGGAGCTGAACGTGTACCGCGGCAAGGCGATCTCCTTCGCGCCGGGTGGACAGTTCGGCGTCCAGTCCCTGGTCAAGTTCCACCGCCTGCCGAAGGTCGCGCGCGACGAGATCGTGCTACCCGACGGCGTCCTGGAGCGCATCGAACAGCATGCCGTCCGCTTCTCGGACCACGCGGCCGCGCTCCTCGCCGCCAAACGCTCGCTCAAGCGCGGGATTCTCCTGTACGGGCCGCCGGGTACCGGCAAGACGCTCACCGTGATGTACCTCGCGACCCAGATGAAGGGCCGCACGCTGATCATCACGACCGGTCTCGGCATGGGCGCCATCGGCACGATCGGCAACTTCGCGCGCGTGCTGGCACCGGCGACCGTGGTCGTCGAGGACGTCGACCTTATCGCGCAGGAGCGCGGCATGCCGGGCATGCCGGCGCAGCCGCTGCTCTTCGAGCTGCTCAACCAGCTCGACGGCCTCGCGGACGACGCGGACGTTCTGTTCATATTGACGACGAACCGACCCGACATCCTCGAGCCGGCACTCGCGGCCCGTCCGGGTCGCGTCGATCTGGTGGTCGAGCTGCCGGTCCCTGATGCACGTGGACGCGCGAAGCTCCTTGAGCTCTACGCGCGCGGCCTTCCGCTCGAAGGCGTCGACTTCGCGCGATACGTGGACAAGACCGATGGGGCCAGTCCCGCGTACATCAAGGAGCTGCTGCGCAAGGCCGCGCTGCTCGCCGCCATCGCCGGCTCGAAGACCGTTCGCGATGAGCATCTCGCGGCTGCGATGAAAGAGCTCGAAGCTGGTGGTGAGCTCGCCAAGCGGATCGTCGGGTTCGCGACCGGCGGTGTGCCCCTCGCGCCGGTGGGGCCGATGCGCCCGTCGGGCTTCCCCACGATCGAGGTGCGTCGCACCTCGTAGTCGCCGCTAAGCGAGCTCGATGTAGCGGAATGCCTCCGCGGCCGGCACGTTCCAGGCGGCGCCCGTGCTCTTGGCCCAGGCTCGCATCCGTTTGGGGAACTCACTACGACCGCCGAGCTGAGAGCGGTGTGACTGCAGCGCTTTGATCTTCTTGTCGAGCGTGCCGCTGATGTCGAACCACACGTTCGGGTCGCGCGTACCGAAGAGCAGCACACGCGACACGCGGTGCTTCGCGAGCCGCCCGCTCTTCAGCTGATCCGGGAAGAACAGGTGGTCCCGCGCGGCGATGACGCCGTCCATGCCCGACCACCCCGCGACGCGGTGGTCGGGATGTATCTGGAAATGGCTCCAGGGATCGTTCGTGAACACGAGGTCCGGCTTGTGCTCCCGGATCGCCAGGCAGACCTCCTCGCGGAGCGCCATCGAACGCTCGAGCTCCCCGTCGTGGTGCCGCAGGAACACGAATTCCTTGACGCCGATGGCCTCGCCCGCGGCACGCTGCTCCTTCTCACGCGTCCGCGCGAGCGCCTCGGGCGCGACCTTCGGGTCATGGGTGCCCTTGTCGCCGCTGGTGAGCAGGCAGTACGTCGCGTGCGTCCCGCGCTCGATGAACGTGGCGAGCGTCCCCGAGCATCCGAAGTCGACGTCGTCGGGGTGCGCGAAGATCGCCATGGCGCGCTTCGGGATCGCGAACGTCTCGGCCACGCTAGACCTCCACCGCTCGTGAGGATGACAGCACCGCCTCGTAGAGTGCGTCGATCTTCTCGCCGACGCTCTGCCACGTGTAATGCTCGGCGCGATCGCGCGCTCCGTGTGCCAGATGGATCCGCAGCCGGTGGTCCGTGAGGACCTGCTCGATCGCCTCCGCGAGCGCATCGTCGTCCCCCGGCGGAACGAGCAGCCCCGACTCGCCGTGCTCGATGAGGGTCTGCAGTCCGCCGACGCGCGTGCCGACCACCGGTGTGCCGCAGGCCATCGCCTCGAGGGCGACCAGCCCGAACGACTCGGTCAGGGAGGGAACCGCGCACACGTCCGCCGCCGCGTAGTACAGGGCGAGCGCGGGCTGATCCAGCGAGCCCACGAAGTTGACGTTCGCCTCCATCCGGTGCTCGTGCACCAGCCGGCGCAGCTCGAGGATCTTCTCCGTCTCGGGTGCGTCGTCCTGCGGGTCGAGCGCGCCGCCGACGACGAGAAGGCACACGTCGTTACGCAGGTCCGGCCGGCGTCGGAACAGCTGACCGAGCGCGCGAAGCAGCACGTCGATCCCCTTGATCTGCTCGATGCGGCCGACGAACAGGACGATGCGCTCGCACTGGTCCCGGCCGAGCCGCTCGCGCGCGTCCGCCTGCCGTATGGGACGGAAGAGGGCCGGATCCACGCCGCACGGGATGACGTGG
>DATEDV010000355.1:0-2307 GCA_035281485.1 Candidatus Limnocylindria bacterium
ACCGACGAAGAGGCCATAGCGGCGCGCGCCTAGCGTCTCGCGCCGCAGTCCGCTTGGAGCCAGCGGGCGCATCGCTCTCTCGGAAGACTCGCCCGCTCCACTCCCTTTCCAAGTCGTCCCTTCGTACCGCGGGCTCAACCCTCGTTCGCGATGCGCCCGCTGTCTCCGGCGTCCACGCGTCGCGCCGCGCCGGCGCCCTCCTAGACTGAAGTGGTGGGAGCGGTGTCGAGCGCGGCGTTCTACGCGCCGGTGGAGACGGAACTCAAGGAGCTCGAACGCCGTCTTCTGGCGGTCGGCCGGGGCGGTCACCCGACGTTCCAGGCTGCGGTCGAGCACGTCTTCCAGACGCCTGGCAAGCTGCTGCGACCGACGCTCGTGTTCCTCTCGGCCCGATTCGGCACACGTGCCGACCCCGAGACCGTGCTCAACCTCGCGCAGTCGCTCGAGCTCGTGCACACCGCCTCGCTCGTGCACGACGACATCGTCGACCGGGCCGACGTTCGACGGAACATCCCGACCGTCAACGCGATGTGGGACGGCGACGTCGCTCTGATCGTCGGCGACTACCTCTTCGCCAAGGCCTACGCGCTCGCGGCGGTGCTCCCGAAGCCCGAGGTCATCGCCATCGTGGCGCAGACCGTCTTCGCGCTGTGCGACGGCGAGCTCAACGAGGTGACCTCGCCCCCCACGATGCCGAGCGAGGCTGAATACCTCGAGCGGATCGAGCTCAAGACCGCGTCGCTCTACGCGGCCTGCTGCCAGGGTGCGGCGCTCCTCACCGAGGCCGAGCCCGAGCACGTCGCGGCGCTCGGCGCCTTCGGGACGAACCTCGGTCTCGCGTTCCAGATCACCGATGACATCCTCGACCTCGTCGGCGACGAGGCCGAGTTCGGCAAGGCGGTCGGCCGCGATCTCGAGGAGGGTATGGCGACGCTGCCCATGATCTACGCCGCCGCCGAGTCCGGCGGTGAGCAGGGCGATCTGGCGCGGCGGATCGTGGCGCCGGGCAAGACGCGCGACGAGGTGCTCGACCTGCTGCGGATCATCCGGGCCAGCGGCGGACCCGAGCGCGCCCGCGCACGCGCGCTCGCGTTCCACGACGATGCGCTGCGCGCGATCCATCGCCTCCCGCCTCGCGGCGAACGCGAGGCACTCCGGGACGTCGCCGACTTCGTCATCAGCCGCGTGCGGTGAGCCCCGCGCCGAAGCGCGAGCTCGCCGAGATGCGCGACCGCCTCTTACGTGAGGTGGACCGCGTGCTCGCCGCGACCGACGGTCTCACGGCCGAGCAGCTCGCGTGGACGCCGAACGCGAAAGGCGCGAACAGCGTGCTCGTGCTTGCCGCGCACACCGTCGGGGCCGCCGAGCGGCACATCCTCGTGCGCATCGCCGGGCGTACGCCGGCGCGCACGCGCGACGAGGAGTTCGCGGACGCGGGCGACCTGCCGGGCATCAGATCGCGATGGGACAAGGTGCGGCGTGGCATCGTCGAGGTGCTCGACGATCTGCCGCCCGGTCGCCTCGACGAGGATCTCGTCGGCCCGGTCGCGAACAGCTCGGTCCACGCGATGATCGTTCACGCCATCGCGCACGCCGCGGAACACGCCGGTCAGGCCGAGCTGACGCGCGACATCCTCCGCGCCTGACAGCCGAAACGCGGCGTGGGGCAGGCTAGGCCGGGGGCGGAGCTCCGCGGTCGCGTCCGCCGCGACGACCCCGGCGGCGACGCTTCCGTTTCGCACCGCCCTCGCGCACCGGCGTCGCACGCTCCTGCCGCGGGACCTCGTCTCCGCCGTACGAGCCGACACCGCGCGTGTGCGCGGGCACGGCATCGAATGTGACCCCGAGCTCGCTCGCGGTGTACTCGGCGCGCGCGCCGTCGACGAGGCCGACGACGATCGACTCCTTCACCACGTTGACGCCCTGCGTCGTCGCGCACCCCGACGTGCCGCACGATCCGCTCACGCAGGACGGGATGTGGAAGACCTCGCCGAGCTTCGGCAGCTTGCCCTTCACTTCCTGATAGGTCTCGAGCTCGTAGATGAGGCAGCACTTGAGGCGACCGCACACCCCGGTGAGCTTCGCCTGATTGAGCGGAAGATCCTGCTCCTTGGCCATACGGATCGAGATGTTCGAGAACTTGTCGAGCCAGCTCGAGCAGCACAGCTCGCGGCCGCACGTGCCGACGCCGGTCATCACCTTGGTCTCGTCGCGCGCCCCGAGACGGCGGAGCTCGATGCGCGTGCCGAAGTGCGCCGCGTACGCCGCGTTCAGCTCGGCGAGCTCCGCGTCGACGGGAGCGCGCCC
>DATEDV010000356.1:0-3710 GCA_035281485.1 Candidatus Limnocylindria bacterium
CGAAGAACGCACCAAGCTCTTTCATCGGGACCGTCCGACGGATCGTGAGCGCGCGCCGCGGCTGCAGCTCCACGATCTCGATGGGATCGCTCATGAGACTCGTGGGAAGTCTCCATGCTCGCGCAGATAGGCCACGACGCCGCCCGCCGTGAGGATGTCCTGCGCGAATGCCGCGAGCGGTCGCACCGTCGCAGAGCCGCGCGGCGTCCGCAACACGCCCGAGGCCATGTCGAGCGTCACATCGTCGCCGTCGCGCACGATCTCGACCGCGTCAGCCGACTCGATCGCCGGGATCCCGAGGTTGATGCAGTTGCGAAAGAAGATCCGCGCGAAGCTCTTCGCGACGACGGCGCCGATCCCATGCTTCTTGAGCGCCGCGACGGCGTACTCGCGTGACGAACCGCAGCCAAAGTTCTCCCCGCCGACAAGGATGTCGCCCGCGCGTACCTCCTTGGCGAAGCCGGGACGCGCGTCACAGAACGCGTAGGTGTGGAACTTGTCCTGGCCGACCATGAACGGCGCGTACCGGCCGGGAACGATCTGATCGGTGTCGAGGTCGTCGCCGAAGACCCAGGCGCGCGGCATCAGTCCCACGACTCCTTCAATCGTCGATCTCCGCGACGGGTCCGCTGCGCGCGCTCGCCATTACAAGCTCGCGCGAGCGGTCGCCCGAGCGCGAGGACGAGGCACCGCGCTCTGGACGCTCCGCGCGCCGCCGCGCCACGAGCGCGTCGAGCCCCTCATCGGTGGCCTCGAGGTACGGACGCGGATCGTCGATCACGCCGGTGAGCGCCGCCACCGCGGCCACGTACGGCGAGCCGATGTAGATCGAGGCGTCGGGCGAGCCCATACGTCCTCGGTAATTGCGGTTCGCGGTCGAGAGGCAGATCTCCTGCGCCGCGAGCACTCCGCCGGTGCGACCCAGGCAGGGTCCGCAGCCCGACGATCCGATGACCGCGCCGGCCGCGGACAGCGCCTGCATCGTGCCGTCCTGCATGGCGAGCTCGAACTGCCGGCGCGACGAGGGCACGACCTCCAGCCGCACGCGGTCCGCGACGCGGCGACCGCGAAGAACTCGCGCCGCCTGCTGCATGTCGACGAGACGGCCGTTCGTGCAGGAACCGAGGAAGACGACGTCGACCGGCTGACCGACCGCCGCGGAGACATCGACGACCTGGTCGACGCGCGGCGGCACCGCGATCTGTGGCTCGAGCGCGGTCAGGTCGATCGAGACCTCGCGCGTGTACCGCGCGCCCGCGCCCGGACGCAGCCACGCCGGCGCCTCCGGCGTGCCCACGACGATGCCCGCCTTCGCGCCCATCTCCGTCGTCATGCCGGCGAGCGTGATGCGGTCGCCCTGCGGCAGGTCGCCGACGCCGTGGAACTCGACGCACGCGTACCGCGCTCCGTCAGTTCCGATCTCGCGGACGACGCGCATGATCGCGTCCTTCATCGTGACGCCCTTGCGGAGTCGGCCGGTGAGATCGACCCTGATCGACTCGGGCACGCGGAGCCAGGTCCGCCCGAGAGCGAGCGCCACGGCGATGTCGGTCGCCCCCATGCCCGCGCCGAACGAGCCGACCGCGCCGTACGAATTCGAGTGCGAGTCGCTGCCGACGATCACGGTCCCGGGCTCGCAGTAGCCCTCCTCGACCATGATCTGGTGGCACACGCCCTCGCCCGCGTCGTAGAACGTCGGGATGCGCTGCTCGCGCACCCACTCGCGCAGCACGCGGTGGGAGTCGGCCACGACCGGCGTCGGCGCGGGCGCGGCGTGGTCGACGAACACGCAGACCTTGGAGGTGTCCCAGACCCGCTCGCGTCCCAGGTCGCGCAGCCCGGCGATGACCGCGTCGATGACGGAGTCATGGACCATCACGCGCGACACCGGCACGATGACGAGGTCTCCCGCGCGCACGTCGCGACCGGAGACGCGCGACAGGATGACCTCGGCGATGGTTCGCGTCATGCCACCACCCATTCGCGCAGCAGCGCGTCGAGCTGGTCCATCGAGAGCGGGCCCGAATCGGCCATCGTCTTGATCCTGAGCGTGATCGCGCGGAGCTCGTCCTTGCCGAACTGTAGTCCGAGCTCCTCGGCCCTGCGGCCGACGGCGTTGTGACCGGTGAGGCGGTGCGCGATGTTCATCGTGCGCGTGAGGCCAAAGTCGGCCGGGTCGAGGATCTCGTAGCTGTTCGGATTGACGTAGATCGCCTTCGTGTGCATGCCGGCCTTGTGGTGGAACGCGTACTTGCCGGTCACGAAATTGTTGTACGGGATCTCGATCCGGACGAGCGACGCGACGAGCTCGTCGAGCTCCTTCAGCTTGCGCAGGTCGTATTTGCGCTTGATCGCTCCGGGATCGTCCGCGTACATCCGGGCGACGAAGCCGCCCAGCGGCGTGATGCCGTTGCGCTCGCCGATGCCAAGGACGCTCGTGTCGATGTGCGTCGCACCACCCTCCAGGATGCTGTAGGAGTTCGCGATCGCACAGCCGGCGTCGTTGTGACCGTGGAACTCGATGTCGCACGTCACGTGGTGGCGAAGCTCGGTCGCGAGCGCGTAGCACTGGCGCGGCGTGGCGATGCCGACCGTGTCGGCGACGCCGACGCGATCGACGCCCATCGCGTCGACCGCGGTGTAGACCTTCAGGAGGTCGCCCTCCGTGGAGCGGAAGCTGTCCTCGCTGGAGAATCGGACCTCCTTGCCGTGGTCCTTGATGAACTCGATGACCCTGCCGGCCTCGCGGATGATGTCGTCGACGCTCTTGCCGTGCGAGAACTCCCGCAGGTACGACGAGGTGCCGAAGAGGATGTCGATCCCGGCGACGCCGGTCTGCACGGCGACGCGCGCGTCATCCATGTGGCAGCGGACGTGCGTGAGCACCTTTGCGCGGAGCCCGAGCCCCGCGACGATCTTCAGATCCTCACAGGACTGCGGCGAGGCCACCGGCGAGGTGAGCTCGATGTACTCGACGCCGAACTCGTCCAGCAGCTTCGCGATCTGCACCTTCTCGGCGGTCGTGAAGTGGGCGTTGGAGAACTGCTCCCCCTCGCGGAGCGTCGAGTCGATGATCGCGAAGCGCTCGACCGGCATCGTCACGTCCCTTTCTCCACGCGCCGGTGCGAGCGATGCCGGGCCCTTTCAACGAAAGAAGCCCGGCAGCGCCTACGCGCACACCGAGCCTCACTGCAGGCTTGGTCGCACGGTAGCGCTTCGACCCGGGGTCACCCCCGGGCCGACAGCCCGTCTCCTTCCGGTGGACGAGCCAGCCAGTGATCGCGAGACCGATCACCGACTTCGGCGATCGCCCCGTTCCCGCCGCTTCGGCGGAAGCTCGTTCCTCCGCATGCGGTACTTCTGACGATCGCGCCTCTGGCCGGCAACGCGATATGAAGTTGTTGCGCGCAGTCTAACCTCAAGCCGTCGTGGTCCGCCACTATTCGATCCGACTCGCGCGCGCTGACGACGCGGACGCGATCTGCGCGATCTACAACGAGGGCATCGCCGATCGCCTCGCGACGCTCGAGACGGAGCTCCGCACACCCGACGAACGTCGCGCGTGGCTCGCAGCCCGCGACGCGCGCCATCCGGTGGTCGTCGTCGAGCACGACGGTGCGGTCATCGGGTGGGCGAGCCTCAATGTCTTCAACCCGCGCGACGCGTACCGGCACGTCGCGGACATCTCCGTCTATGTCGCGCGCGCATCG
>DATEDV010000357.1:0-3498 GCA_035281485.1 Candidatus Limnocylindria bacterium
GAGCGTTATCTTGGGCAGGGTGGATGAGCGGCCGCACGACGATCACGCGCACCCGCACGCGCACGCCGAGCCGCGCGGCATCCTGACCCGGCTCCGCGAGGCCGTCGCGGGTCACCACCACGACACCGAGGGAGCCGTCGACCGCGCGCTCGAGACGAGCGAACGCGGCATGCGCGCGATCAAGATCTCGCTTCTCGGTCTCGCCGCGACCGCGGTCTTCCAGCTCGTGATCGTTCTGGTCAGTGGATCGGTGGCGCTGCTAGCGGACACGATCCACAACTTCGCGGACGCGCTCACCGCGGTGCCGCTCTGGATCGCGTTCGCTGTGGGACGGCGGGCGGCGAACCGCAGCTACACCTACGGCTACGGTCGAGCGGAGGACCTCGCCGGGATCTGCGTCCTCGTATTCATCGCGCTGTCCGCGGCGGTCGCAGCGTGGGAGTCGGTCCAGCGGCTCATGGCGCCGCAGCCGATCCAGAACCTCGGATGGGTGCTCGTCGCCGGCGTCGTCGGCTTCCTCGGCAACGAGGCGGTCGCGTTGTACCGGATTCGCATCGGCACGGAGATCGGCTCCGCCGCGCTCGTCGCGGACGGGCACCACGCTCGCACCGACGGTCTGACGTCGCTCGGCGTCGTGCTCGGCGCGATCGGCGTGTTCCTCGGATTTCCGCAGGCGGACCCGCTGGTGGGCCTCGTCATCACCGTCGCGATCCTCTTCGTCCTGAAGAGCGCCTCGACACAGATCTTCCGACGGCTGATGGACGCGGTCGACCCGGAGCTCACGCTGTCCGCGGAGCGCGTGCTCGCCGCGACCGACGGCGTCGAGGGACCCGCGAGCGTCCGGATCCGGTGGGTCGGACACGAGCTCTGGGCGGACGCCGAGATCACCGTCGACTGTGACCGCTCGCTGTCGGACGCGCACGCGGTCGCCGAGCGCGCGCAGCACGACCTGCTCCACGAGCTACCGCGACTCGCGCGGGTCACGGTCCACGTGGATCCATGCGGCCACGGTGGCGCCGATCATCACGCCGCGACGGCGCACCACTTTTCGGCGCCGGTCCGCGCACGAGACGAGGTCGGCTCCGCGCGGTGACCGTCAGCGCGCGCGCAGCCGCGGCGTGATCATCCGCTCGATCTCGTAGCCGAGGAGTGCGAGGCCCAGCACGGCACCGGTGATCAGAAGCCCCGGTGGAAGGACCCACCAGGTCCACGCCGGCGAGAGCAGCGCACCGCGAGCCTGCGCATAGAAGAGGACCGATCCCCACGACTTCTGCACCGGGTCGCCGAGACCGAGGAACGCGAGCGCCGCTTCGAGAAGGATGGCGCGGCTGGCGAGCTGGACGAGCTCGGCCAGCGAGAGCGAGAAGACGCTCGGGAGGATGCACAGCCGGAGGATGCGGTCGTGCCGTGCGCCCAGCGAGCGCGCGGCCACGACGTAGTCGCGGGTGCGCTGGCTGAGCACGAGCGACCTCACCACGCGCGCCGGCCGTGCCCAGACGAGGAGCCCGATGACGACGGCGAGGCTCGCGATGCTCGGACCGACGTACGCCGCGAGAAGGATCATCAGCGGCAGGAACGGCACGACGAGCACGACGTCGGCGAGCCGCATGAGGACCGCGTCGGACCAGCCTGAGAAGTAGCCCGCCAGCACGCCGACGAGCGTGCCTATCGCCGTGCCCACGACCGCGGCCAGCGCGCCGATCGCGAGCGACACACGGGCACCCCATATCAGCTCCGAGAGGATGTCCTGTCCGATGTCGTTCGTCCCGAGCAGATGCGCTGCTGTCGGGGCCTCGAATGGTCTCCCGCTGCTGACGGTGGGGTCGTACGGAGCGACGATCGGCGCGAAGACCGCGGCGAGCACGATCGTTCCGAGCAGCACCGCCCCCGACCATCCCGCCGGCCCGAGCGGCGGACGAAGCGTCCGTGATGCGACCGCCTCAGCCACGACGGACCACGCGCGGATCGAGCAGCGGATATGCGAGGTCGGCGAGCATGTTCGCGGCGACGATGCTCAGGGTGATCACCAGGAAGCCGCCCTGCAGCATCGGGTAATCGCGGGCCAGCACGGCCTCGTACATGAGCCGACCGATCCCCGGATAGGAGAAGACGGTCTCGATCACCGTGGCGCCCGCGACCGTCTGACCGAGGTTGAGGAGGAACACGGTCGCGACCGGCAGCAGCGCGTTGCGCACCGCGTGGCGGAACAGGACCTGTCGCTCGCCGAGGCCCTTGCCCCGCGCGACGGTGATGTACTCCTCGCCGAGCACCGACAGCATGCTCGCGCGCATCGTGAGGAACGTGGCCGAGACCGTGACGAGGATCAGCGTCGCCGCCGGCAGCACCAGGTGCCGCCCGACGTCGACCCAGTACGCCACCCCTTGCAGGCCGCCGTAGAGGTCGCGCGCGCCGAAGGTCGGAAAGATCCGGAGCTGCACGGCGAAGACCGCGACCAGGATCATCGCGAGCCAGAAGCCGGGCAGTGACTCAAGGAAGATGAAGATGCCGAGCGCACCAAGGTCGCTGCGGCGGCCGCGCCGCCAGCCGGCGAGCGCCCCGAAGAGGACGCCGAGCAACGTGGAGGCGATCAGGGCGACGCCGGTGAGGAGCAGGGTCCACGGCAACCGCTCGACCAGGACGTCCGCCACTGGCCGCTGACGCTGGTACGAGTAGCCCAGCTCGCCACGCGCGAGCTCGCCGAGATAGAGCGCGTATTGCTCGTGCAGCGGCCGATCGAGTCCCGCCTGCCGCATGACCTGATCGCGCTCCTGCGCGGTGAGGCTTCCGACCTCTTCGCCCGCCAGATTCGCGAGTGGGCTGCCCGGCATCATCCGCGGCAAGAGGAAGTTCAGCGTGACGGTGACGAGCAGCACGAGCCCGTACTGCGCCGCCTTGCCGCCGAAGAACCGGAGCAGCTGTGCTTACACGACGCTAGCGGCCGAAGCCCGGTATGAACGACAGCTTGGTGAAGATCCCGAGGCCCTTCTGATAGACCCACCGGTCATACACGTCCGACCGGTAGGCGTAGTTGCCGTCCTGGAAGTACAGCATCACGAACGGCACGTCGGCCGCCGCGATCTTCTCGAGGCCCTGGATGAGCTCCTTGCGCTTGGCCTCGTCCGTCGTCGTCTGGAGCTGCGTGCCGATCGCGTCGGCCTGGGGGTTCTTGTATGCCCCGATGTTGCCGGTGCCCAGGCGCGGGTCGGAGTGGAGCATCTCCGCGATCCGCGCGGAATCCACCTGCACCGGCGCCGACCAGCCCCACATGGCCATGTCGTAGTCGCGCCCCTTGGCGACGTCGAACTCCGGCCACACGAGCGCGTCGACGGCGTTGGTGTCGAGGGATCGCACCGTCACCTTGAGGCCGACGTCCTTCAGCATGTTCGTGATCAGCTCCGCGCTGCGCAGGCGGATCGGGTTGTTCGAGTAGGTCAGGAGCGTCACCGACAGCGGCTTGCCGCCGAGGACGCGCACGCCGTCGCCGCCGGGCGCCGCGCC
>DATEDV010000358.1:0-2204 GCA_035281485.1 Candidatus Limnocylindria bacterium
GCACGGTCAGCGCGGCGATGACCATCGCGAACGCCGTGGACAGTGGCGTCAGCAGCACACGACCGGAGCTGATGAGCCACAGCGTGCCGGCGGCGACGAGGGCCGCCGGCACCACGAAGAACGCCCCGCTGAGCAGGATCCCGGGCGCGAGGCTCGCCGCCGTGACCGCCGGGCCCTGCGGGTCCAGGATCGCCGACAGGACTCCCCACATCCCGACGCCGAGGTGCAGCCCCAGGGTGTACAGGGCGCAGTCGAGACGCCGATCGCCGCCCTGCGACATGAGCCAGACCCAGCCGGGGTAAAGGGCGAACGGCGCGAGCATCACCGGGACGATGAGGGCGCCGTTCCCGGAGAGCGCATAGCCGTCGAAGGCGATCCGCGAACGCTCGGCCGCGTACGCGGTCAGGCTCACGAGGAGACCGGCGAGATAGCCGAAGAGGAGCGCGAGGGCGAGCACGTTGGGATGCTAGAGGTGAAGCCTCGCCGGACGGTCTAGGGCAGGCGGAGCATCGAGCCTTCGGGCGTCGCCGCCGCCAGCGGCAGCTCGACCGCGGCGACCAGCATGACGAAGATCACGAGGATGACGATGAGCGTGCGCGCGCCGGGTTCGCGCCACGCGTGCCCCGCCGCCGTGCCGGCGACGGCGCCCATCGCCGCCGGCGGGAAGACCAGGCCGAGCGGCAGTCCGATGAGGTAGCCGAGCGCGAGCGTCGGCAGTCCCAGCGGCAGCTTTCCGCTTCCGAAGAGCCAGTAAAGGATCGCCGCGATGGCGACGACCGGAACGACCCACAGCACGCCGTCGACCGCGACGATCGAGACGCTCGGATCGAACACGATGCGCTCGGGGAGCGACGAGGCCCGGACGATGGAGTCGAGGGGGAACGCTGCGGCGGTCGCGAGCGCAAGACCCAGGGTGTAGAGCGCGAGTCGCGGGCCGCTGCGGCCTGACCAGCGGTCCGAGGCCCACGTCCACCCCCACAGGATGGCCAGAGGTACCAGGACCGACGCCGTCGCGATCGCGAGCGTGCCGTTCCCGGACAGCTGGAATTGTTCGGTCTCGATGCGGAAGTGACCCGCGAGCACATAGAGGGCCGCGATGAGGAGCCCGGCGATGAGCCCCACGATCAAGCTCACGCCGCTGTTAACGCCACGCGACCGCCGTCGCGCGACGCGGACACCGCGTTGCTACCGCACTGAACCGGCGCATCGCTAGCGCGCGAGCGGCGGTGCGGTGATCTGTGGGATGGCTTCGCCATGCCGCGAGAAGCGCATGTCCAGCGACATCTCCAGTGAGGCCTTGCCGATGTTGGGCGCCGTGCCCGGCAGATCGAGGCCGGAGAGACCCTCGGCATCCACCGACACCTTCACGAGCTGACGCACGATCTGTCCGTCGTCGATCCGGATCCAGAGCTCGCCGGTGCCCTGCGCGTTGGAGATCGACTGCGTCGACGCCCCGGCCGAGCTCTTGAGGCCGTCGAGCATCTTCGTCGTGTCCGCCTGATAGCGCAGGTGTCGCGTCTTGCGGCCATCGACCTCAGGTCGGTCGACCTCCACGATGTCGCGGATGAAGGACGCGTCGATGTTCCCGAGCGGATCCATCACGGTCGTCACCGACGAGGTCCCGGAGCCCTCGCCCCACATTCCCGTGATCGGATCCTTCGTGAATTCCTTGCCTTCGAACATGATCGTGTCGACGTTGAAGGACATGCCGAGCATCGCCATCTGGACATTCATGCGCGCCTTGTCGGGCAGCTCGGCGTCGCCCGCGAGCTTGAATTCGAACGAGAACGAGAACCCACCCTGTGCCTTGAGCGCGATCGATCCGGTACCGTCGAGGTGCGCCGTCCTGCCATTGCGCAGATTCGCGATGCCCTGCGCGGTCAGCGCCTGCGGTGTCGGCTCCTGCGTGCAGCCAGCGAGGCTCGCGGCCAGGGCGAAGACGGCGAAGACGCGGACGACGGACACGCCGCGGAGGATAGGGGTGCTCGCGGGCCGCACGGTGTCCCGCGTGTTTCAGCGCTGGTCTCAGCCCTATGTCGCGCGACGGGTCAGAACGCGCGCCGCGCCAGCGCCGCTCGTGCGCGCTTGTCGACGTCGCGGCGCGCGGTCCGGCGTGTGGGGCCGGCCTCGCGGCCGGCCCTTCACGCGTTACCTCTGGGCGGCTACGCGGTCTTGGCTTCCTCGTGCAGCGGCTTGGTCTTCTT
>DATEDV010000359.1:0-4222 GCA_035281485.1 Candidatus Limnocylindria bacterium
GACCTCCCGGTGCGCGTCTCGATGACGTTGGCGGCGAGGAACGGGAACGCCGCCTCCTCAGCGCGCCGCGCGAGCACCTCCTGGCCCCAGTCGAACTCGTGGTTGCCGACCGCCATCGCGTCGTACTTCATGAGGTTCATCGCCTTGGTGACCGCCTCGCCCTTGTTCTCGTTCGAGATGAACGTCCCCTGCCAGGTGTCTCCGGCATCGACGAGCAGCGTCCGCTGCGGCGCGCGGGCCCGGAACGCGGCGGCCTGGCCGGCGAGCTGCGCCATGCCGCCGGAGCGGAACGTCGAGGTCACGCTTTGGACTACGGCCGCGTCGAGGTGACCGTGGATGTCGTCGGTGTGCAGCAGCTGGATGCGATCGTCGGGGAGCGGGCTCGCGGTCGGAGCGGGCGTGACCGCCGCTGTGCACGCGACGATCGCCGCCAGAAGGAGCGGCAGGAGCAGGCGGGGCACGACCGCGATGCTAACGTCCAACGATGCTGCGCTGGCTGATGGTCATCGCGCTGCTCGCGTCATGTCGCGGTGACGTCGTCGCACCGTCGCCGTCCTCCGCCGCGACCGTGGGGCGGAGTCCGACCGCGTCCCGGACCGCCGAGCCCGCTCGGGCACCCACGCCGGATCCGGCGACGCTGCGCCCGTGCGCGGGCAGCGCCCTGCAGGCGGTCATCGCCTGGGCCCGCAGCCCGGACGACTCGCTGGTCGGCGCGGTGTTCATCGCGAACCGCGGGAGCGAGCCGTGCACCGTCCGCGGTCACCCCGAGGTCTCGCTCCGTGGCGAAGACGGGCGTGCGACCGATGTGCGCGTCGCGCTCGTCAGCAGCGCCGCCCTCGCGCCGGCGCCGGTCGTGGTGCCCGTGACGCAGCTCCGGGAGGATCCCGCGGGCGTCGCGGGTGTCGGCGCGGCCGCGCCGCTCGAATGGGAGAACTACTGCGCGAGCGAGAAGGTGGTGGCGTTCACCTTCACGCTCGTCGAGGGCGCAGGACCCATCGCTGGCACGTTCGCCGAGCCCTCCGGCGTGCCGATGCGCGAAAGCCTGACCCCACGCTGCGAGGACGCCGCCGGCACATCGACGCTCGCGATCTATCCGCTCCAGGAGCCGCGGCGCTGACGCCAGGCCGACCGACGCTCAGGCGCTCGCGGCCTCGTGCGCGCGGTACTGCAGCTCGTAGAGCCGGTGGTAGACGCCTCGCTGCGCCAGCAGGTCGCGATGCGTGCCCATCTCGACGACCCGTCCTTTGTGCAGCACGATGATCCGGTCGACGTTCTGGATGGTCGACAGCCGGTGGGCGATGATGATCGAGGTCCGCCCCTGCATGAGCTTTTTGAGGGCGTCCTGGATGAGATGCTCCGTTTCGGTGTCCACCGACGAGGTCGCCTCGTCCAGCACGAGCAGGATCTCGGGGTTGAACGCGATCGCGCGCGCGAAGGCCAGCAGCTGCTTCTGTCCGACGGACAGCGTCGAGCCGCGTTCGGTGACGACCGTGGCGTATCCGTTCGGCAGGCGCTCGATGAACTTATCGGCGTTCACGAACTCCGCGGCCGCGCGGACCTTCTCGTCACCGATCGCGGCCTCGTTGAGCCGGATGTTGGACGCGACGGTGCCGGCGAAGATGAACGGGTCCTGCAGCACGACGCCGACGTGGCGCCGCACGTCGGCCTGACGCATGTGGCGCAGGTCCACGCCGTCGAGGAGGATGCGTCCCTTCTGCACGTCGTAGAAGCGCGAGATGAGGCTGATGATCGAGGTCTTCCCCGCCCCGGTCGCGCCGACGATCGCCACGCTCTCCCCCGCGCTGATCGTGAGGTCGACGTCGCGCAGGACCCACTCGCCCTCGCTGTATCGCGAAGCGGCGACCTCGCCGCCTTCGGCTGCCAGGTTGTAAGCGAACGAGACGTTGTCGAACCGGATCTCTCCGCGCACGTGCGGAAGCTCGACCGGCTCACGCGGGTCCACGATCGTGGGCTTCGTGTCGAGCAGCGTGAACACGCGCTCCGAGGAGGCCATCGCTGCCTGCATGATGTTGTACTTCTCGGAGAGGTCCAGGATCGGTCGGAAGAACTGCTCGAGCAGCTGCCAGAAGGCCACGAGCGTCCCCAGGCTCAGCTCCCCCCGCTGGATCCAGAACGCCCCGACCATGAACAAGGCCGCTGACGTGACGGCGCGTGTGAAGTTGACCGTCGGCTGGAACACGCTCATCGCCCGGACCTGACCCTGGTTCGCGACGAGGAGGTCGCGGTTGAGGACGTCGAACTGCCTGAAGGTCGGTTTCTCGCGCGTGAAGAGCTGCACGATCGCCATCCCCGACAGCGTCTCGTTGAGGTAGACGTTCACGCGCGCGAGGCGGATGCGTATGGAGCGGAACGATTCGCGCATCATGCCGCGGAAGTACGCCGTGATCGCGATCAGGATCGGCAGAGAGACGAACGTCAGCAGCGCCAGGCGCCAGTCGAGCAGCAGCATCGCCACGGAGATCAGCACGAGCATCGCCACGTCGCCGAAGATCGAGACCACGCCGCGAGTCACCATCTCGGTGAGCGCGTCGATGTCGTTGGTGATGCGTGTCATCAGGCGGCCGACGGGGTTTCGGTCGAAGAACGACAAAGACAGGAACTGCAGGTGGCGGAAGAGCTCGAGGCGGAGGTCGTACATCGCCTTCTGCCCGACCCACGTCGTCAGCATGGTCTGCGCGAAGCGCAGGCCCGCCGCCGCAAGCAACACGACCAGGTAGAGCGCGCCGAAGAGGGCGAGCCGGGCGAACGCATCGTCACGCGCCAGCTCGCGGCTGACCGCCGGGACGATGGCCTGGTCGACGATGTACTTCGCGATGATCGGCGGCGCGATCTGCGCCAGGGACATCGCCAGCAGCAGCGCGAGCGCGACCCCGACCCAGAGCTTGTACGGCCCGAGGTAGCCGACCAGGCGTCGCGTGAGCCGCGCGTCGTAGGCCTTGCCGAGGATCTCGTCCTCGTGGACGAAGCCGCCGCCGCCGTGCCCGTGCGCCACCTAGTCCTGCCCCAGCTCTTCCATGCGAGGTCGCGGGCGCGGGAACCGGCCGCTGTCGTCGGCGGCGGCGCGGACGCGCTTCTCGTGCTCCTGCTGCTCCTCGTCGACCTCGAGCTCCTCCTCGAGGAGCTGGCGCCGGTACATGCTCGCGTAGAGACCACCGAGCTCGAGAAGGCTCTGGTGCGTCCCGCGCTCCGCGATGCGGCCGTCGGCCAGCACGAGGATCTCGTCCGCGTCCTTCACCGTCGAGATCCGGTGGGCCACGACGATGCTGGTCCGCTCGCGCATGACGCCGCGGAGCCGCTTGAGGATCTCCGCCTCCGTGTACGTGTCCACGGCGGAGAGCGCGTCGTCGAGGATGAGGATCCGCGGATCCTTGGCCACCGCGCGCGCGATCGCGGTCCGCTGCTTCTGCCCACCGGAGAGCGTCACGCCGCGCTCGCCGATCATCGTGTCGTAGCGCGCGGGGAAGTCGGCGACGTCCTTGCCGAGCTGCGAGATCTCTCCCGCCCACTCGAGCTCCGCTTCCGTGAGGGGATGCTCCGTGCCGAAGCCGACGTTCTCGCGGAGCGGCACCGAGAAGAGGAACGTCTCCTGCGGCACGTATCCGATGGCGCGCCGCAGCACCGCGAGCGGATAGCGCTTCACGTCGATGCCGTCGATGAGGACCTCGCCCTGCTGAGCGTCGAAGAGGCGCGGTAGCAGGTTCACCAGCGTGCTCTTCCCCGACCCGGTCGGTCCGACGATCGCCAGCGAGCCTCCCGCCGGCACCGCGAACGAGATGTCACGCAGCACGATCGTCTGCCCGTAGGCGAACGCGACACCGCGCATCTCGACCGCACCCTTGATCGGCATCTCGACCGGATCGATCGGATCCGCGATCGACGCACGCGCGTCATACAGGGTCTGGAGCCGCCCCAACGAGGCCCACCCCTGCTGCACGAGGTTCACCACCTCGCCGAGCGCGATCATCGGCCAGGAGATCAGCTGCAGGTAGGCCAGGAACTGGACGAGCTGTCCGATCGTCAGCCGGCCATCGATCGCATCCTGACCGCCGACGTACAGGATCGCGAGCACCGCGACGCCCAGGACGAAGCCCATGAGCGGCCACAGAAGGCCGTTCCACTTCGCGAGGTCGATCGCCTTGTCCAGGTACACGCGATTGACCGCCGCGAACGCGCGGATCTCGGCCTCCTCCTGCGAGAAGGC
>DATEDV010000360.1:0-4731 GCA_035281485.1 Candidatus Limnocylindria bacterium
GCTCGGCCTTCGCTTCGGTGATGGGCTTCCCCATCTCGATCGTGATGAGCCTTCCGTAGCGGTCGGCGCGCTCGCGCAGCAGCGCCGCGAGGCGCCGCATCGGCACGGCACGGTCGGCGAACGAACGCTCGCGCCACGCACCGAAGGCGTCCTGCGCCTCGCCGAGAGCGGCATCGACCTCTTCGGCCGTGAAGGGATCGAATCGCGCGAGCACCTCCTCGGTCGCGGGATTGACGCTCGTGATCGGCGACAGCGTGGTGCTCATGCGCGCACGTTGCTCTTCAGGAACGAGAGGATCTTGCCCCAGGCGTCCTTCGCGTCGTCGGGCCGATGGACATCCTTCCGCTGTTCGTTGAGGAAGGCGTGATCGGCGTCGGGATAGACATGCTTCGTGAACGTCACGCCCGCTTCCTTCGCCGCCCGTTCGAGACCCGCGACGGCGTCGGCGTTGGCCGAATGATCCTTGCCGCCGAAGATGCCGAGCAGCGGTATGCCGCGCATCGGCTTCAGGTCCGGCATCCGCTGTCCGACGCCGTAGCAGTTGACGACGGCCGCGACCCTGTCCGGCGCGACGCTGCCCACGAGCATCGCGAGAAAGCCCCCCATGCAGAAGCCGATCACACCCACCTTGCTACCGCTCAGGGCAGCATGCGAACTGAGGTACGAAGCGGCGCCGCGCGCTGTCTGCGCGGCGTTGTTCGCCTGGAAGAACTCCATCATCAGCTTCTGCGCCTGGTCCGGCTCACCGATCTTCGCGCCCTTGCCGCGGTAGAAGTCCGGCGCGAGAGCGACGAAGCCCTCGCGAGCGAACATGTCGGCGACGCCTTTCACCTGGTCGTTGAGGCCCCACCACTCCTGGATGACGATCACGCCCGGTCCTTTGCCACCGGGCGGCGTCGCGAGGTACCCGTCCACGGTGTCCCCGTTCGCTTGGAACTTCACCATCTGCCCGGCCATCTACGACCTCCCCTCGCGGACGCGGTTGCGGAGCACGCCGATCCCCTCGATCTCGACCTCGACGACGTCGCCGGGCTTCATGAACTCCGGCGGCTTGCGCGCGAAGCCGACGCCCTCGGGCGTGCCTGTGATCATCATGTCACCGGGCTGGAGCCGGCAGCCCGCCGAGAACTCGCTTATCAGCCGTGGGATCTTGAAGACCATGAAGCGCGTGTTCGAGTCCTGCTTCGTCACGCCGTTCAGGCGTGTCTGGACGCGCAGCGCGGAGGGATCGAGCTCGTCCGCGGTGACGATCCAGGGTCCCATCGGCAGATGGGTGTCGAAGTTCTTGCCCTTGAACCACTGTCCGCCGTGCCGACGCTGCACGTCGCGGACGGAGACGTCGTTCGCGCACGTGTAGCCGAACACGTGCTGCATCGCGGCGGCCTCCGCGATGTCACGGCCGGGTCGCCCGATGACGACCGCCAGCTCCACTTCCCAGTCGAGCTGCGCGGAGTGCGGGCTCGGGAACAGCACGTCCGCGTCGGGGCCGGTGACGGCCGCGGGGTTCTTCGAGAAGAGCGCGGGGTATTCGGGGATCTCCTGCTGCCCAGGGGCACCCTGCGCCGCACGCATGTTCGCGCCCTCCTGGAAATGCTCGGAGTAGTTCCAACCGACACAGAACACGTTCCGTCGCGGTATCGGGATCGGCGCGAGGAGCTTCGCCCTGCGTGGGTCGATCCCGCCGCGGGCACGCGACGCGGCCGCGCGGATCTCGTCGCGGATGCCGTCGAATTGCTCGATGACGCTCACCATGTCGCTGGGCCCTTCGCGAACGAGGTCGCGCAGCGAGACGATGGTGCCGTCCGACACGAACGTGCCGGCGCGCGGACCGTCGTCCGAGACGAATGTGAGGAGCCTCATGGGTCGCGCACCAGCCTACAGACGTCCGGCGTTACGAGTCGCGCTCGCGCGCGCGAAGGACGCGGCGCGCACGATCGACGACCGGCGCGTCGAGCATCTGCCCGTCGAGAGCGACGGCACCCTCTCCGCGACCGACCGCCTCGTCGAACGCGCGCACGACGCGCCGCGCCTGCTCGATGTCGTCGTCGGTGGGACTGAAGATCTCGTTCACCGCCGCGATGTGGCTCGGATGTATCAGCGTCTTGCCGGTGAAGCCCAACCGCCGTGCACGGAGGCTATCGACGCGAAGGCCCGCGACATCTGCGATGTCGGGCCAGATGCCGTCGATCGCGGCCCTCCCCGCCGAGACCGCGGCGACCACCGTCGCCGACCGCGCGTAGAGCAGCTCGGCCGCCTCGCCCTCACGCCGCGTCGGGAGACCGAGATCCAGCGCGAAGTCCTCCGATCCGAACATCAGGCCGGCGATGCGCTCGGATGCCGCGGCGATGCGGGGCGCCTCGATGAGCGCGGCGGCACTCTCGATCGAGGCGAAGATCCGCACGCTCCCGATCGGCATCGACGCACCCCGTTCGCGGCTGTCCAGCTCGTCCGCGAGCCAGACGATCTCCTCCGCGCGCCGCACCTTTGGCGCGACGATGCCGTGCAGGCCCGGCCTGATGACGGCGTCGAGGTCCGCCTCGCCAGCGTCGGTGAGCGCGCGCTGGATGCGGACCAGGCGTAATGGCGTCTCGTGGGCCGGTCGTTCGAGGACCCCCGACACCATCCGCCGCGCGTCATCCTTCGCAGCCGGTGGCACGCCGTCCTCGAGATCGAGGATGGCCGCGTCGAGCGCGGACGAGCCGAACTCACCGAGGCCGAGCGCACGCTGCACCATCCGCTCGCGGTGCGCGGGAACGAACATCAGGGAGCGCAGTGGCGGGAGCGGTCTCACGACCGCGGTCCGCGGCGATCTCGACGCATCAGTACGACCGCGGCATGCCCAGCAGATGCTGGCCGATGTACGCGAGCACCAGGTTGTTGCTGATCGGCGCGACGAGGAGCAGCCGCGTCTCGCGGAACTTTCGTTCGACGTCGAACTCGCGCGCGAATCCATACCCGCCGTACGCGTCGATCGCGGCGTTCGCTGCGTCCCAGGCCGCCTGCGAAGCGAGCAGCTTGGCCATGTTGGCCTCGGCTCCGCACCGCTGGTCCGAGTCGAACAGCCACGCGGCCTTATCGCGCATGAGCGTCGCCGCCTCGAGCCGCGCGTGGGCCTGCGCCAGCGGGAACTGGACCCCCTGGTTCGCGCCGATGGGCCGGCCGAAGACGACGCGCTCCGACGCGTACGCACCCGCGCGCCGAACGAACCATCGGCCGTCGCCCAGCGATTCGGACGCGATGAGGATGCGCTCGGCGTTCCAGCTATCGAGGATGTGACGGAAGCCCATACCCTCCTCGCCGACGAGGTCGCCCGCCGGAACCTCGAGCTCGTCGATGAAGAGCTCCGTCGTGTGGTGGTTGAACATCGTCTCGATCGGCCGGACGACGATCCGGCCGCTCGCGACGGCTGCACGCAGGTCGACGATGAACACCGAGAGGCCACGCGTCTTGTCGTCGAGGTCCTCGTACGGAGTGGTGCGGGCGAGCAGCAGGAGCAGGTCGGAGTGCGCGGCGCGCGAGATGAAGATCTTCTTGCCGCTGATCACGTAGCGATCGCCTCGCTTCGTCGCGAGGGTCTTGATGCGCGTGGTCTCGGAGCCGGCCTCGGGCTCGGTCACCCCGAACGCCTGCAGCCGCAGCTCGCCCTTGGCCAGCGGTGGCAGGTAGCGGCGTTTCTGGTCCTCGCTGCCGTGACGAAGGAGCGTGCCCATCGTGTACATCTGTGCGTGCGCGACCGCGGCGTTCCCGCCGGAGGCGTTGATCTCCTCGATGATCGCGGCCGCCTCGGCGATGCCGAGTCCCGCGCCGCCGTACTCCGTCGGGATCAGCGCGCCGAGCCAGCCCGCTTCGGTGAGCGCCCGCACGAAGCGCTCCGGGTATTCGCTGGTGCGGTCCAGCTCACGCCAGTAGGCGTCGGGGAACTCCGCACACAGCGAACGGACCGCGGCGCGGATCGATCCCTGATCGCCGGACCGGGCGAAGTCCACAGCTAATCGCGTGGCTCGGGGAAGTGTTCCTTCGGCGCGTTGGCGCGCGTCGGGACCATGAACGTGCGCGTGGCGATCAGCACGACGGTGCCGTCCTGTTTCACGCCCCGCTGACGGACGGTGACGATGCCCCACCCCGGGCGCGACCGCGACGCTCGCGTTTGCAGCACCTCGCTGTCCGCGTAGAGCGTGTCACCCTCGAACAGCGGGTTCGGCAGCGTGACCTCGCCGACGCCGAGCGCGAATCCCAAACGGCTGGTCTGCGTGACCATGAGCCCGGCGACGGTCGCGAGCGTGAGGAAGCTGTTGACCAGCGGACGCTTGAACTCGGTCTGCGCCGCGTAGTGGGCATTGAAGTGGATCTGATTCGTGTTGTTGGTGAGCAGCGAAAACTGGATGTTGTCGGCCTGCGTGATCGTGCGCCCGATCGAGGAGCGGAACGTCGCGCCGACGCTGAAATCCTCGAAGAACGGGCCGTCCAACCGAGGGATAGTGCCACGGCTCCGGCGGGAGGATTCGAACCTCCAACCAAGGGATTAACAGTCCCCTGCGCTACCGTTGCGCTACGCCGGAAAGAAAGTCAATGGTAACCGGCGCCATCCGCGCACGCGAAGCGTGTATTCCATCGCTAGCGTATCGCGATGTGACCGCCACCACGCTCGACGCCAGCGGTGTCGTGGATCTCATGCTCCGCGAGCTCATCGCCTGATGCACTCGAGGGAGCTGCTCAAGCATGTCCGACGCC
>DATEDV010000361.1:0-2646 GCA_035281485.1 Candidatus Limnocylindria bacterium
CCTGCCGCGGCCCCGGCCGCGCAGGAGCGCCGCGAGGGCGCCGCGGCGGCCGCGCTGCTCAACGCTCGCTACACGTTCTCGACCTTCGTCGTCGGCTCGAACAACCGCCTGGCGCACGCCGCGGCGCTGTCGGTGGCGGAGCGCCCCGGCCACAGCTACAACCCGCTCTTCATCTACGGCGGCTCGGGTCTGGGCAAGACACACCTCATGCACGCCATCGGTCACGCCGTGATCTCCCGTCATCCGAAGAAGCGCGTCGCGTACGCGACGAGCGAGAAGTTCACCAACGAGTTCATCAACTCGATCCGCGGCCAGAAGAGCGAGGAGTTCCGCGAGCGCTATCGCCGGATCGACGTGCTCCTCATCGACGACATACAGTTCCTGACCGGCAAGGAGGGCACGCAGGAGGAGTTCTTCCACACATTCAACGCGATCCATGAAGAGGGGAAGCAGATCGTGCTCTCCAGCGACCGTCCCCCGAAGGCGATCGAGCGGCTCGAGGACCGGCTCCGGTCGCGTTTCGAGTGGGGACTCATCGCCGACATCTCGACACCGGATCTCGAGACGCGCATCGCGATCCTTCGCGCGAAGGCGGAGGCGCAGTCCGTGGCGGTCCCGCCGCCGGTGATCGACTTCCTCGCGCAGCGCATCGTCTCCAACATCCGCGAGCTCGAGGGAGCGCTCACCCGCATCGTCGCCTACGCGACGCTGAGCGCGGTGCCCGTCACCACGCAGCTCGCGCAGGAGATGCTGCAGAACATCCTCTACAACCCACGGCAGAAGACGCTCTCTCCCGACCGTATCGTCGACACAGTCGCGCGCTACTACGGCGTCCCGGCCGATCAGCTGCGCGGCAAGGCGCGCGACAAGCAGGTCGTCCTGCCGCGCCAGATCGCCATGTACCTGATGCGCGAGGAGACCGAGGCGCCGCTCATGCGGATCGGCGAAGCGCTCGGCGGCCGCGACCACTCCACGGTGCTGCACGGCTGCGAGAAGATCGAGCGGGAGATGGCCGAGAACGACGACTTCCGACGCGACGTCGGCGCGCTCCGGGAGCTCCTGTATTCGGACTAGCGCAAAAGGCCCGTAATCCGCGGGTTTCGGCGCGGTCTCGCGGTGTGGATAAGCGGCCCCAATGTGTGGATAAGCGCACCCATTTGTGGACAGGGTCGGATGGGTGGTGTTCCAGTCAGGAACGGCGGTCGTCAGCCGTGACATCTGGCGCAAAGCCCTACGGTCCGTCCCCAGCGCGTCCCGGTCGGGTCCACACCCGGTCCCAAGCAGGCGCACAGCCGTCGAATGCCACGTCCATGGGCGCGCGGCGCGACAACAGCATCTCGGAACGCTCATAGTCCACACCACTACTGCTGGTACCGGCGTGTCTTAGAGAGAACCTGGGGAACGGTACGGGAGGGACCCTGTGAAGGTCACTTGTCTACAAGAGAACCTCGCACGCGGACTTCAGATCACCGGTCGGGCGGTCTCGTCGCGAGGCAGCCTCCCGATCCTCGGGAACGTCCTGCTGCGGACCGAGGGCGGCCGCCTCAAGCTCACGGCGACGAACCTCGAGGTCGGCATCAACTGCTGGGTGCCGGCGAAGGTGGACGATGACGGTGCGATCACCGTCCCGGCCAAGCTCTTCACCGACTTCGTGAACTCGCTTCCGCCTGGCCATACCGAGCTCTCGCTGAACGTTCGAACGAAGACCGTGCATCTCCGTCGCGATCCGTACGAAGCGAACTTCAAAGGCATGGATGCTGAGGAGTTCCCGATCATCCCGGTCGCCCCCGAAAGACCTACGACGCGCGTGAGCAAGTCGACCCTTCGGCGCATGATCGCGGAGGTCGCGTTCGTCGCGACGACCGACGACAGCCGGCCCGTCCTCACCGGCGTGCTCACCACCTTCGAGGGCGACCGCATCACGATGGCCGCGGCGGATCCGTATCGCCTTTCCGTGCGCCACGCGACGCTCCTCGACAAGGTCGAAGGAAAGCTGGAGGTCATCATTCCCGCGCGGAGCCTCCAGGAAGTGCAGCGCATCCTCGACGACAGCGACGATCCGGTCGACATCTTCGTGACGCCGAACGGAAGCCAGGTCATCTTCCACACGCCGGAGGCGGACCTGGTGTCGCGCGTCATCGAGGGCCAGTTCCCGAACTATCGGCAGGTCATCCCACAGGGCAAGCCGGCCACCAAGATCATCGCGCAGCGGGAGGAGCTCCTCCAGGCGACACGCCTCGCCTCGCTGTTCGCGCGTGACTCGGCCAACATGCTGCGGTTCCAGGTCACCCCGGCGGACCGCCCGCCGCTCGTCATCAGCGCGAACGCGGCCGAGGTCGGCGACAACACGGCGAAGGTCGACGCGGAGGTCGAGGGGCAGAACACGACGATCGCGTTCAACTCCCGCTTCATCTCCGATGCGCTGAGCAGTCTGAGCGCGAACGAGATCAATCTCGAGCTCGGCGGGCCGCTCGCGCCCGGGGTCGTCAAGATCGTCGGCGACGACAGCTACCTTCATGTGGTGATGCCGCTCCGCATCCCGGCCTGAGCGCGTGCGCGTCTCCGAACTGCTGCTCGAGGACTTCCGCAGCTACGCGCAGATCCTGCTGCCGCTCGCGCGCGGCACGGTCGCCTTCATCGGGCCGA
>DATEDV010000362.1:0-3992 GCA_035281485.1 Candidatus Limnocylindria bacterium
CCAACCCGCTTTCGTCGGGTAGTCGGCCGCGCTGTACTGCGCATCGTGCACGACGACGTCGGCCGCGGCGAGGAACGACGCGTGCCGCGTGTCGCCGGTGTGCGCGAACACCTCCGGGTCGAACGAGTCGGCTGAGCGGTCGGCGCGCCAGTGCGGATTCGCGTGCGCCTCGTGATCCGTCGCGTACACGAACGTGGCCGATCCGACCGTCATGCGGTAGCCGAGGCACGGCGCGGTGTGATTCATGAACTGCGTCCGCAGCTTGATGCCGCCGATCGAGAACTCGGTCTCGCCGAGCTCGACGAACTCGACCCGCGCGGGGAGCGACTCGAGCGTGACCGGGAAGTAGGCGTAGTCCATGGTCCCGCCGACCGCGGTCACGAGGCGGCGGTCGACGCCGGGCGGGCCGTACACGGTGATGTGGCTGCCCGGAGTGAACGCCGGCAGGAAGAACGGCAGGCCCTGGATGTGATCGGCGTGGGTGTGCGAAAGCAGCAGATGCACCCGGACCGGACCCCTGTTCGCGAGCGCGAGGCCCAGCTTTCGCGCACCCGTACCGCAGTCGAAGACGAGCAGCGTGCCGTCGTCGGTCCCCACCTCGACGCACGTGGTGTTGCCGCCGTAGCGCAGCGTCTCAGGACCCGCCGCAGAGATCGAGCCGCGTGTGCCCCAGAAGCGGATGCGGATGTCAGCGACCCGCGGGAGCCAGGACGGTGAGCCGCGCGGCGAGGTCCCGCAGCTGCTTCGACGACGCGTTGTCGGGGAACAGCACCACGATCGGCCGTCCACGGTCGGCCGCGTCATCGAACGCCGGCGAATACGGGACGACGATGTCCGGGCGCCGATTGAAGAACCGCGACACCTCGTCGGTCTCGAGGCCGGACTGCGTGGTCCGGTTCACGACGAAGAGCGTTCGCTCCTTGGGGAACGACAGCTTCTCCAGCACGTCGAGGCAGTCGCGACCGGCCTTCATGGATGCGACGTGGGGCTCGCAGATCACGCACGCGCCGTCGGCGGTGTCGATCGCGGCGAGCGTCTGCTGCGTGAACGACGGCGGTGTGTCCACCATCAGGTAGTCGCTGCTCCGCCGCAGACGGTCGATGCTCTGCTGCACGGCGCCGACGGTCACGAGCTCGGCGTGCTCTGGCACGCTCGAGCCGACGCAGATCTGCACGCCGCTGCGGTCCTGGGCGATGTACGTCGCGAACGTCGCGTCGTCGAGCCGGTCCGGTTCGGTGTCGGCCAGATCCGCGAGGGTGTGCTGCGGTCGCAGGTTCAGATGCGAGGCGACGTTCCCGAATTCCAGACTGAGATCGAGGACGGCGGTCCGGTACATCTTCGTCTCGGCCAGCGCGACCGCGCTGTTGACCGCGAGCGTGGTCGCACCGGAGCCGCCCTTGCCGCGCAGGAACACGAGGACCCGACCGCGTTTGATCACCTCGCCCGCGGTCGCCTTCATGCGCTTGATGAGGACCTCGATCTTCGCCGCGAGGACCGACATCTCGACCGGCTTCGCGATGTACTCGTCCGCTCCCTCGGCGTAGCCGGTGAGGATGTCGTCCGCCGCCTTCCGTGCGGACAACATCACGATCGGGACCCGCGCGGTGCGGTGGTCGGCACGGAGGCGTCGTGTGAGCTCGAAGCCGTTCATGTTCGGCATGTTGACGTCGGTCACGATCAGGTCGGGCATCTTCTGGCGGATCTGCCGTAGCGCTTCGATCCCGTCCGATGCGACCGCGACCTCGTAGCCGCGGCGCTGGAGCGACGATTCGAGGAGCTTGCGGATCTGCTCCTCGTCGTCCACCAAAAGGACGCGGTCAGCGCTCAATCGAACTGTTCCGGCATCGGCGCGCTCAAGCCTCCACCGCGCCGCCGAACCCTGCAAGAGGCAGGACGACGTGGAAGACGGAGCCTCGGCCGAGCTCGCTCTCGGCCCAGACCCTTCCGCCGTGGAGCTGCACGATCTGGCGGACGATGGGAAGCCCCAGCCCCGTTCCGGGTATGTCCTTCGTCGCCTGCGTGTCGACGCGCGAGTAGCGCTCGAAGATCGACTCGATCGCGTCCGGCGGGATGCCTAGCCCCTCGTCACGGACGTCGAGGCGCAGTTCGCTGTCCGTCGCGTGCGTCGTTACGGTGATCCGTCCGCCGGTGGGCGAGTACTTCACCGCGTTGTTCAGCAGGTTCGATACGACCTGCGTCATGCGATCGCGGTCGGCGGTGATGGGTGGCATGTCCCTCTGCAGGTCGAGAGTCAGCGTGTGGTTCGGCGCGTTCGGGCGGACGCGGTCCGCGACGTCGTCGACGACGGCATTGAGATCGATGCGCTCCGGATGCAGCGTCATGCGCCCGGACTCCATGCGATCGAGGTCGAGCATCTCGTTGATCATCCGATTCAGCCGCTGCGCGTCCTTGTTGATGTCGCCGGCATACTCGCGCATCTCCTCGAGGCTGAGGTCCTCGTCGCGCATCATCTCGCTGAAACCCTGGATGCCGGTGAGCGGCGTGCGGAACTCGTGGCTGACGATCGAGACGAACTCGCTCTTGGCGCGGTTGAGCCGCTCGAGCTGCTCCACCGCCTGACGCTGCCGGCCGAACGCTTCGACGGTCGTGAGCGCCGCGGCGACCTGGTCCGCGAACAGCGAGAGCATCCGCGCGTCGTCCTCGCTGTAGCGCACCGCCGCGTCGTACGAGCGGATGCCGAGCGCCCCGAGCGCGCGGGCGCTGCGTACCAGCGGCACGGCGAGGCACGCATGGAGGCCCGCCTCCACGCCGACGGCGGTACGACCCTCCCACGTCTGGTAGTCGTCGACGATGAGCGGCTCGCGCGTGACGTACACACGACCGACGACGCCCTCGTTGGGGCGCAGCATGGCATCGTCCGGCCGGCGCCCTTCGGCGTCGAAGCTCCCCGCGAGCCGGAGGACGCCCGCCTCGTCGTCCCAGGTGTACAGCGACGCGCTGCCCTGACCGAGGAGCTGGACCGCGCTCCGCAGGATCATGTCGAAGACCTCGCGCGGGTCGGTGCGCGCGCCGAGCGTCGCGGCGGCGCGTTGCAGCGCGATGAGGCGCTCGTTCTCGCCCTGGCGCGCCTGGAAGAGCCGCGCCGTCTCGATCGCGACACGCAGCTCGCGGGCGACGGCCTCCACCAGGCGTACCTCGTCGGTCGTCCAGTCGCGCGGTGTGTTCGCCTGATGGAGCGACAGCGTCCCGGCGAGCTGACCGGCGACGAGGATGGGAGTCGCCACCATCGAACGCACGCCTGCCGACAGCGCCTCCGGCCGGGCGAGGCGAGCGTCCGCGAGGACGTCGCGTACGACCGCGGTGCGGCCGGTCTCGGCTGCGAGGCGCGAGACCGGGAGCGCCCGCGGGGCCTGGCCCTGGGGCACGATGCCCGCCGCGTTCCATTCGTACGTGACCTTCAGTGACTCCGGTGTCGAGCCCGTCGCGGCAACGACGCGGTCGACGCGCAGCGCCTGGCCGAGCTCCTCCACCGTGCCGCGGAGCACCTCATTGGGATCGAGGCTCGCGCGCGCGCGACGCGCGATCCGGCTCACCAGCTCCTCACGGTCCGCGCGCGCCTGCGCTTCGGCGAGGGACGTCGAGGTGCGGATCGCGCCGGCCACGAACTGGCCGAGCACGAGAACGAGCTGGAGCCTGTCGGCGGTGATCGTGCCCGCCTTCTCTGCGCCCGCGACGACCGCACCCACGAGGCGCTCCTGCGAGACCAGCGGCAGCGCGGCGAACGAGTGGATCCACGCCGCGTTCGGAAGGTCGCGAGAGAGAAGCCGCCACTGCTCGCCGCCGCCGGTGGTGTCCGGCAGGACGAGCGATTGCCGATGATCGAGGACGCGCGTCCGGATGGCGGCGGGCAGCTCCGAAGCGGAGTACACCGGCGCAAGCAGCGCGCCGGTGCGCGGCCCCTCCTCGGCCACGAGCCGGAACGCCTCGGCGACGTCGTCGTACGCGAGGAGGCCGAGCGTCACGCTCTGGTC
>DATEDV010000363.1:0-3476 GCA_035281485.1 Candidatus Limnocylindria bacterium
GGAGCTACGCCGCCGTGCGCCCGGGCTCGTCGTCGCCGGCGTGCACGGCGGATCCGCGGAGCCGAGCGACGATGCGCCGTCGGTCGCCCGCGTCGCCGATAGCGGCGCGGATGTGCTCCTGGTCGCGTATGGCATGCCCAAACAGGAGCGATGGATCGCGCGCAATCTCGGCGCGCTTCCGAGCGTTCGCGTCGCGATCGGCGTCGGCGGCGTCTTCGACCAGCTCGCCGGCGTGCAGAAGGTGCCGCCAGCACCGCTGCACGCGATCGGTCTGGAGTGGCTGTGGCGGCTCGCACGCGAGCCGCGGCGCTGGCGCCGCCAGCGCGTGCTGCCGCTCTTCGCGCTCCTCGTCCTGCGCAAGCGCATCCTCGGGCGATGAAGCTCGCGCTCGCGCATGAGTACTTCGCCGCTCGCGGCGGGGCGGAGCGGGTCGTCGACGTGCTGCACGGCATGTGGCCCGACGCGCCGGTGTACACGTTCTTCCACGACCGCCGCCGCTACGGGGATCTTTCCGGCTGGGACCTGCGCACGAGCTACCTGCAGCAGTTCCCGATCGGCGGCGGGGTGCACCGGCTGCTGCTGCCGCTCTATCCGAGCGCGGCCCGCCGGCTGCACGTCGCGGACGCCGACGTCGCGCTGGTCTCGACGAGCGCGTTCATCAAGGGACTGGGCCTCGCGGACCGGACGGTCGAGGTGGCGTACTGCCATTCGCCCACGAGATACCTGTGGGACTGGCGCGACGAGTACCTGCGCGAGGAGGTGCCGGCGCCGCTGCGTGGTGCGGTGAGCGAGCTGCTCGCCTCGCTCCGCGAGACCGACCGCGCCTTCGCGGCGCGCGTCGATCGCTGGATCGCGAACTCACAGGTGGTCTCCGATCGGATCCGCCGCTATTACGAGCGCGAGAGCGACGTCGTGTATCCGCCGGTCGACGTGGATACCTTCGCGCCTCACCCCGAGCGCGGCGACTTCTGGGTGTACGTGGGCCGGCTCTCGCCGTACAAGCGCGCCGACATCGCGGTCCGCGCGTTCGCGACGCTCGGGCTGCGTCTCGTCGTCGTCGGCGAGGGACGCGAGCGCGGTTCGCTCGAGGCGATCGCTCGGGACAACATCGCGTTCGCCGGCCGGCTCGACGACCCGACGCTCCGGCAGCTGCTCGGCGCCGCGCGCGGCCTCATCTTCCCCGCGGAGGACGACTTCGGGATCGTCTGCGTCGAGGCGCTCGCATCCGGCGCGCCCGTCGTCGCGCTGGCCGCGGGTGGCGCGACGGAGATCGTCCGCGACGGGGTCGATGGCGCGCTCGTCGCGCAGCCGGAGGCGGACGCGTTCACCGAAGCGGTGCAGCGGGTGGAGCGTCAGCGCTGGGACGTCGAGGCGCTGCGACGCTCCGCGCGGCGTTTCGATGTGTCACGATTCCGTGACCGCATCCGCGCGATCGTCGAAGACGCGCACGCCCGCGGACGGAACACGCAGGGGACCGCATGAGCAAGGTCAAGGTCGACATGCATACGCACAGCGAGTACTCGCCGGACAGCCGCACGCCGCTCCGCGTGCAGGCCGCCGCGGTGAAGCGTGCTGAGCTGAACGTCATCTGCGCGACCGACCACAACACGATCGAAGGTGCGTTGCGCCTGCGCGAGCTGGCGGATGGCTTCCGTGTCATCGTCGGTGAAGAGGTCAGCAGCCGCGACGGCGAGATCGTCGGCCTCTTCTTGGAAAAGGCGGTCCCGCGCGGCCTCAGCGCCGAGGAGACCATCAAGCGCATTCACGACCAGGGCGGGATCGTGTCGATCCCGCACCCGTTCAGCCGCAACCGCCTGTTCCACCTGCGCCGGTCCGTACTCGAGAAGGTCTGGCGGGACATCGACTGCATCGAGGTGTTCAACGCGCGCGAGGCGTTCACCCGGGACAACGTCACGGCCGCGGCGTTCGCGAAGGAGAAGGATCTGCCGGGTGCGGTCGGCAGCGACGCGCACCGCGCCTCTGAGATCGGGCGGGCCTGGGTGGAGATCGATGACTTCACCGGTCCGGTCGACTTCATCGCCGCCCTGCGCGAGGGCAGCGTCATCGGAAAGCTCACCGGCAACTACATCCATCTCCTGACGCGTCTCGACGTGATGCGGAAGTGGTGGAGCCAACGGCGCGCGAAGAGCCGCACCTGAGACCTGCGGCCGGGCCGCCCCCGAGCCCGCCGCACGTCGAGGACCCCGCCATCGAGCAGCTCGCCGAGGTGGCGGGCCATACCGACGACCTTGCGGTACGGCGACAGCTGTTCGGGTGGCGCGAGCTCGTCTCGACGCTCATCCCGCTCGTGCTCATCGCGCTCTTCGCCCGCAACGTCGATTGGTCGGAGGCGACGGCCACGATCGCGCGATCGAACATCGTGCTGGTCGCGTGCGCGCTCCTCGTGTACTACGCGACATTCCCACTGCGTGCCGCGCGATGGGCGCGGCTCCTGCGCGAAGGCGGTGCGCATCTCACGTGGCGCGACCTCCTGCGCATCCTGCTGCTCGGGTGGTTCGTCAACAGCCTCGTCCCGGCGAAGCTCGGCGACCTGTACCGCTCCTATCTGGTGAAGCGAAGATTCGGCATCTCGCTGTCGCGCACGGTCGGCGTCGTCGTCGCGGAACGTCTCCTCGACCTCGTCGTCGTGTTCGGATTGCTGGTGCTCGGCGGATACGTCGCCTTCGGCCGGACCGTTCTCCCGGATCTGTGGATCGTCTACGTCACCGGCGCGGTGCTGGGCGTGCTCATCGCCATCGGCCTCGCCGCGATCTACGCGGCCGGACCGCGCATCGCGCACCTGTTCCCGGGGGAGGTGCGTCGGGTCGGACGCCTGTTCCGCGAAGGCATCCTCCACAGCTTTCGGGCGCTGCCCTTCGCCGGCATGCTGACGCTCGTCATCTGGGGCGCGGAGGCGATGCGCCTGTCGTTCGTGCTCTGGGCGCTCGGGCTCGATCTCCCGGCGTCGGGGATCGTCTTCGTCGCGGTCGCCACCTCGCTTCTCACGACGGTGCCGCTCACGCCTGCCGGCTTCGGCTTCGTCGAGATCGCGATGGTCTACGTGCTGACCGAAGGGTTCGGGCTCTCGCAGTCGAGCGCGGTCGCGGTGGCCGTCCTCGATCGCGCGGTGAGCGTGTTCTCGGTGATCGTGGTCGGCGCGATCGTCTACGCACGGACGAGTCGTTCGGAGCGAGTCGGTGGCTGACCAGTGTTGACGACGAGCGGCAGCGGCGGGCGGCTCTGGAGCGAAGTTGAGCCTGCGGGATGCGGCCGAGGGTTCAAGAGGGGATCGAGCGGGCGAGTTTGAGCGACAGAGTCGTCCGCCGCTGACGGTCGCAGGCAAGTCAGCCACTAGACTCGCGCGGATTGGATGCCGCGGCCATCCGACCGCTTTTCCTCGTATCGGCCGCGGCACTCGCGGTGCGCATCGCGAGCGCCTTCGTCGTCGCCCAGCCCGGCTACACCGACGCCTATTA
>DATEDV010000364.1:0-7608 GCA_035281485.1 Candidatus Limnocylindria bacterium
CGCAGATCGAGCCGGTCCCCCGCCTCGATGTAGCCGAACCCGGGATCCGCGCTCTCCGGCTCGACGCCGAGCGTCACGAGGTTGCCCGCTTCCGCGGCAGCGGTCGCCGCGATGAGCACCTCGCGGAACCTGCCGCGCCGCTCGATGACGTGGTCGGACGGAAGGACCGCGACGACGGCATCCGGATCGAACGCGTGGAGCGCGGCCATGGCGAGCCCGATCGCGGCCGCGTTCCCGCGCGGGTATGGCTCCATCACCATGTGGTCCGCGCGCAGCTCCGGGAGCTGCTCGCGGATCAGATCCTGATGCTCGGGCGGCGCGACGGCGAAGATCCGCTCGAGCGGGATGATCTCGGCGATCCGGTCGACGGTGTCCTGCAGCAGGCTGCGGTCACCGGTCAGCTGCAGGAACTGCTTCGGCCTGCCGCGCCGCGACAGCGGCCAGAGCCGCGTCCCTGCGCCGCCGGAAAGGATCAGCGCGTAGAGACGGGGCAACGCCTAGTGCCGTGTCCCGGAAGTCGTGTGCAGATCCGCCCGCAGGACGCGCGGCGAGCGGACGGGAGCGCGCGACGAGCGTCTGCGCCCAGCGCGCCCGTGCGCGACACGCTTCGTGACTGCTCGGGCGCGCGTAGCCAGCAGCGAGGAGCGCGGTCCCGGCCGCGCGTCGCGTGTGCCGTGCAGACACACACGATTTCTGGGACGCGGCACTAGCGCCCGAAGTAATCGAGACGCATCGCGTGCCGCACTTCGTGCAGCGTCGCGGCGGCCTCGCGCCGAGCGCGCTCGCTGCCCGCCGCCAGGATCTCGTCGACGAGGCCGGGGCGTGCGGCGAGCTCCGCGCGCCGCTCGCGGATCGGCGCGAGGAAGTTCTCCATCGCGACGAGCAAGCGACTCTTCACTTCAGCGTCACCGACCTTGCCCTCGCGGTAGCGCGACTTGAGCTCCTCGACCTCGGCCCTGTCGGTGTTGAACGTGTCGTGGTAGACGAACACCGGGTTCCCCTCGACGCGGCCGGGCGTGTCGGCGCGCACGCGGTTCGGGTCGGTGTACATCGACCTGACCTTCTTCTCGACCGTCTTCGCGTCATCGCCGAGGAAGATGGCGTTGTCGAGGCTCTTGCCCATCTTCTCGCGACCGTCGATGCCGGGCAGCAGGCCCATGTCCGGGATCAGCGACTCGGGCACGGGGAAGACCGGCGCGAACAGCTCGTTGAAGCGGCGCGCGATCTCGCGCGTGAGCTCGATATGCGACTCCTGGTCGCGTCCGACCGGAACGAGGTCCCCCTTCACCACCAGGATGTCGGCGGCCTGGAGCACCGGATAGCCGAGAAGGCCGTAGGTGGGCTGGGCGAGACCGTGGTCGCGGAGCTGATCCTTCAGCGTCGGGATGCGCTGCACTCTCGGTACCGACACGAGCATCGAGAAGTAGAGGTGCAGCTCGGGGATCTGCGGCACCAGCGATTGCAGGATGTACGTGACCTTCTCCGGATCGACGCCGACGGCGAGGTTGTCGATCACGTCGTCGCGGATGTTCTGCTCGATCTCACCGAGTCCTTCGAGCTTGGTCGTGAGCATGTGGTGGTCGGCGACGAGCAGGAACGTCTCGTAGGAGTCCTGGAGCTTCACGCGGTTCGCCAGGGTGCCGACGTAGTTGCCCACGTGGAGCCGCCCCGTCGGGCGATCGCCCGTCAGGATGCGCTTTCGCGTCTGCTTGGGCGCAGGCGCGGTCTTTGGAACGCTCACTTCCGCGGTCATGGGAACGTCATCCTAACCTGCGAGCCAGCGCGTCGGTCACATGTCGCTGCAGCTCATCGCGCTGCCCGACGAAGAAGTGATCGGCGCCCCTCACCTCCACGATCTCCGCGTGTGGCAGTCGCTCACGCAGCTCCGAGGCGGTGCCGAACTGATCGCGCTCGGCCGCGATGATCGTCGCGTGCTCGGGCACACGCGGCACCTCATTGTCCCGTCCCGTCACCGAACGCAGCGGAAGACCGACGAGCACGAGGCCCTCCGTCTGACCTCCGCGCGATAGCCAGCGCAGCGCCATGAGAGCGCCGAAGCTGTAGCCGACCAGCCCGAGCGGCAGCGCAGGCGCGATGCGGTGCGCATGCGCGACGGCTGCGCCGACGTCCTCGGCCTCGTCGCGCCCGCCGCTCCAGGTCCCGTCGCTGCGGCCGACGCCGCGGAAGTTGAATCGCAGCGCATACCACCCGCGCTCCGCACAGGCGCGCGCGATCCCGGCGACGAGCGGATTGCGCATCTCGCCACCGTGCGTCGGCAGCGGGTGCGCGACGACGACGATGGCACGCGGCTCACCGTCGGGTACACGCAGGGTCCCCTCCAGGCGGCCGTCGATACGCTGCGGCTCCTCACGCATCGGCTGAGTGTCGCGGAACCGACGCGGCAAGCCGTTGTATAGGCTTTCGACATGCGCGTCAGGGCCCTCGGCGTCGCGCTGCTCCTCGTCGTTACGGTCGCCTGTGCCGGGCCACGGCCGGCCTCGGAAGGTTCCCCGCAGCCCTCCGCGTCCGCGCCGGCCGCCGCCGTGTCGCCGACGCCGCGACCCACGCCGACGCCGCCGCTGAGCGCGGCACCGCAGAGTGCGCAGTGCGGTCAGCGGATCACCAGCGACTTCGTCCTCGCGAACGATCTCAAGTGCAACGGCGACGCCTTCATCATCACCGCCGACAACGTCACGCTCGACCTCGGTGGGAAGACGATCACGGGACCCGGCATGGGGCCGCAGACCTGGCCGCAGCCGCAGCTCGACTCCGTCGGCGTCCGGACGGGCGGTCACGCGGGCGTGACGATCCGCAACGGCACGATCAGCGAGTTCTCGACGGGCATCTATTTCGTCGACATGGAGAGGTCGCGCATCGAGGACGTCACCAGTCAGCGGAGTCGCTACGGCTTTTACATCCACGCCTCGAACGGCAACACGATCCTTCGCTCGACCGTGGTCGGGAACATCTACGGTCTGCACCTGCAGGACGCGAACGACAACGTCGTGCAGGCCAACAACCTCATCCGTCAGACCTACAACAGCCCCGGCGGGTACGGCATCTACCTCTACCGCAGTCGGAACAACCGCATCATCGAGAACACCATCGAGAACAACGTCAACTGGGGCATCTGGTTCAGCGACGCCCGGAACAACTCGATCTTCCGCAACAACGTCTCGGGCAACTCGCCCCAGGTCAGCGACAACAACCCGGACGCGAACCTCTGGTACGACGCGGAGAAGAAGGAAGGCAACTGGTGGTCGGACTACCGCGGCACCGACGGTGACCGCGACCACGTCGGCGACACGCCGTACGCGATCCAGGGGCCCGGCGGCGCGGTCGACGCGTACCCGTTCGTGGAGCGGGACGGCTGGAAGAAGAAGACCGGCGCGACGATCGACCATTACCGCCCACCGCTCGCGCGACCCGCGCGCGAGGTTCGGCTCGTCGTCGTGGCCGGCGGGACGGTCGGTCTCGGCCGCCCGCACGACAGCGCCCTCGTGGCGTCGTCGGTCCAGGCGTCATCGGTGGCCATCCAGACGGACGGACGCACACTCCTGGCGCTCGACGGCAGGACGCTCACGACGTGGGATCTCACGAACGGCGATCCGAGCACGCGCACGGTCGCGATCGACGGCGGCATCGTCGGCGCGAACCGCGACGGCGTGTCCGCGCTCATCGTGGGTCCGCGCGGAGCGCAGCAGATCGACCTTGTGACCGGTCGCCAGGAGTTCTACGCCTACTCACACGCACCGCAGGAGCTCGCGCCGAGCTACAAGCACAACCACATCTTCGTCGCGACCCCGGGCGGCATCGATCTCCTGTACCTGAACCTCGGCGGCCGTACGCCTTACACGATCCCGCTGGACGGGCCGGCCGGTGCGATGTCGATGAACCTGTCGGGCACGCGTATCTATACGGCGATCCGGGGCAAGAACGTGATCAACGTCGTGGACACCGAGCAGTACGCGGTCGTACAGCGGATCGCCATCCCGGCCGAGGCCAACGCCATCGCGGTCTCGCCCCGTGAGGAGGCGCTCTACGTGGGGACCGCCGACGGCGTGCTCGCGATCGATCTCGGCAACGAAGCGGTCCGGGCGCGCGCGTCGTTCGTGGGCGCGGTCGCCGATCTCGCGATCTCGCCCAACGCCGACGAGCTGTACGTCGCTCTCGCGGGTCAGCAGCGCGCCATCGCCGTGCTCGACACGGCGACACTGCGCACGGCGAACGTCATCCCGCTGGTCGCCGATCCCACCCGGGTCATCGCCGCGTCCTACTAGACCGGAGCGCTGCTGCGCCGCGCGAGCATCAGGAGCGCGTGCGCGCAGACACCGAGGCTCGCTCGCTAAGGCTGCTCCGGACGACGCGGCGCGGTCGCGCCGACGAGCTTCGGCTCACCCTCAAAGCGGCTGATGATCACGAGGTAGTAGATCCCGACGGCGAGCAGCGTGTTGACGATCCAGCCGCCGAGACCCGTGCCCGCGAGGACCGAGATCAGTCCGCCGACCGCGTTGATGACGAGGCTGTAGATGACCAGGCGCTTGCCACCGCGGTCCTCCTGGTACATCCGGTACGCGCCCCACGCGCCCAGCGCCGTTCCGACCAGCTGGACGAGCGTGCCGATGAAGAGCAGCCCTCCACCGATCGCCGCGGCGAACGCGCCGACGCCGATGAGGGCGAGCACTCCGAGGACAGTACCGATGCCACCGAGGATCGCGAGCACCAGGCCGAGCGTCTTCGCCGGGATATCGAGCTTCAGGGGTGGATCCTTCGCGAACGGCGGATCGAGCAGAGCGTCCATCTCATTTCCTCCCGCGGCCGCATCGACGGCGGCGACCGCAACAGCCTATAGACCCGCGCCAGCGCGCGACGGTCCCCGTCAGTTCAGCGCGGACCGCCGATCGTGCGCGGTGTTGACCAGGTGCGTCGCGTCCCGGATGTCGGCGACGCGGGAGATCTGGCCGTGGATGTCCACAGCGTTGTGCGTGCGCCGGCCGCTGTCGCGCAGGCGGACCGGCTTCCAGACATCGTCCGTCAGCGCCTCGATCGCGTAATTGATATCGCGTCCCTCGTCGAGATCGGCGATGAGGTCGAGCGGCGGCTCGAGCTGGAACTCGAGCATCCCGTCGACCGACACCACCGCCATCCCGCTGACGGCGACGATCTGCCCGTCGCGGTCCATCACGCGGAGCCGGGTCGGGCTGTCGCTCGTGGCCATCGTCTGCAGCTCGAGACGCGCGCGCGGCCCGTCGAGGTGCAGGCCGAAGCTGAAGCGGATCGCCTCGGCCGACGACCGCGCCGTCTCGGGGGTCGCCGGCTCCGCCGTGGACGCCGCCATCGCGACCTCGGCGAGACGCTCCCGCAGCTGCGAGATCTGGCGCACGAGCTGCTCCAGCTGGTGCTCGCGCTGCCGGCCGCGCTCGGTCAGCGCCTGCACGGTGGCCTCGGCCTGCACGAGATCGCGCCTGAGCTTGGCAACATCGTTCACGGCCCATTCGAACTGGCGGATCACGAGCTCGACGCGACGGTCCGCCTCCTCGGACGACACGCGCATCTCCGCGGCATGCGCGTCGTGCGCGGCGCGGCGCTCCTTCTCGCGTCGCACGTAGAGGTAAGCGGCCGCGGAGGCGACACCTGCGGCGACGCCGCCGCCGAGCCATGAGAGGGCGCCGGCGTCGATGAACGCGAGCATCGTGCCCACGACGACCAGCACTGCGGGAGGCAGCGCTCGACGCAGCTGTTGCTTCGTGCTGAGCGGCATACCCCGACGCGTGCCGATCTGCGCGCAGAGCCGGCAGTCGTCTGCGCCGCCCGCCGTATGTCCATCGGACCGCAATGGGATCACGCCCATCCCACACTCCCCGCGCGTGAGAATCCACCTGTACGGGCGTTTGTGTGTCGCGGCCGCGTATCAGGTGATGGCGGGTCCGGCTCGCGCTCGGCGGCCGCCCCGATGCACCTCGGATACGCCCGAATACCGGCCGTCCGGCGTTCTCGTGAGCGCGCCCGCGAGCATCAGGCGCAGCAGGCATTCGGCGATCTCGCTTTCGCCGAGTCGCAACCGCCGACGGAGCGAATCGGGGTCCAGCGGCCCGGCGGCGAGCAGGGCGAGGATGGGATCCGGGTCGCTGCCGACGGCATCTGCGCTGGGCAGACCGAGCGCGTCCAGAACGGTCTGCACCCCGGCGAGCGCACGTGCTCTTCCCGATGCGATGAGCGCGTTCGTTCCGACCGAGGCCGCGGATCCGACCTGACCTGGCACCGCGAAAAGCGGCCGGCCGAGCCGGCTCGCGTCGTCGGCGGTGATGAGCGCGCCGGAGCGCTCGCCCGCCTCCACCACGATCACGATGTCCGCGAGCGCCGCGATCGTGGCATTCCGTTTCGCGAACGCCCACGACTGTGCGACGAATCCGGGCGCGTACTGCGAGACGATGGCGCCGCTCGCGCGGATACGCGGTACGAGCGGCCGGCGCCGGCCGCGCAGCGTGGCCGTGAAGATGCGGATCCCCTCCCCGAGCACGGCCACGGTCCGCCCGCCGCCGTCCAACGCGCCGCGGTGCGCCGCGCTGTCGATGCCCTGCGCGAGTCCCGAGACAACGACGAGCCCCGCATCCGCGCAGGCGATCGCGAGCTCACGCGCGAGACGATCGCCGTATGCGGTCATACGGCGCGTGCCGACGATGGCGACGGAGCGCTCATCGAGCGCACGCGGATCGCCATCGATCCAGAGCGTGTCCGGCGGGCGATCGAGATCGCGCAACCGCCGCGGATAGGCGCTGTCGTCCGGGGTGACCGCGATCACGCCTGCGCGCGCAGAAGGAGCGCGGACGCGAGATCCGGCGTGCGTATCGGCTCGCTCTCGGCGAGGTCGGCGAGGGTCCGCGCGACACGAAGCACGCGGTGCAGCCCGCGCGCGGAAAGACGCCGAGCCCGGACCGCATCTGCCGCGAGAGCCTCGGCGTCGGCCGTGATGCGACAGTACCGTCGCACCTCCGCGACGCTGAGCTCCGCATTGGTGCGACGACCGCTTCCCGCGAGCCGCGCGCGCATGCGTTCGCGCGCCGCGGCGACGCGCTCGCGTACGACGACGGACCGCTCGCGTCCGTCGGAGCGCAGCTCCTCATACGAGATACGTGGGACGTGCACTCGCAGGTCGATCCGATCCATCAGCGGACCGGAGAGTCGGGCGTGATACCGGTCGACGGCGTCCGGCAGGCAGGTGCACTGCACCGCCGGATCGCCGGCGTGTCCACATGGACACGGGTTCATCGCGGCGACGAGCGTGAAGCGGGCGGGATACGTCGCGGCGTTACCGGCGCGCGAGATCGTCACGGCGCCTTCCTCGAGCGGCTCGCGCAGCGTCTCGAGGACCGACGGCGAGAACTCGGCGAGCTCGTCGAGGAAGAGCGCACCAGCGTGGGCGAGGCTGACCTCTCCGGGCCGCGGCGGCGAGCCGCCACCGACCAACGCGAGGTGCGAGGCCGTGTGGTGCGGTGCGCGGAACGGTCGCGCACCGAGGAGCGGACGCTGGGGATCCAGCAGACCGGCAACGCTGTGCACCGCGCTCGCGACGATCGCCTCGTCCGGGTCGAGCGGCGGTAGCACCGA
>DATEDV010000365.1:0-2389 GCA_035281485.1 Candidatus Limnocylindria bacterium
TCGACGCGCTCGGCGTCGCCCAGGCGGTGGAGCGGCACGCCGTCTTCCGCGAATGGGAAGAGCGCCTCGGACCCGAGATCGCCCATGCGGCGCAGCCGCATCGCGTGGACGGCGAGACGCTGATCGTGCGGGTGGCGACATCGGCCTGGCTGAGCGAGTTGTCGCTGAGGCAGGGCGAGCTCCTCAGGCGGCTCAACGCCGGCCGCAGGCGGAGCTCGATTCGACGGCTGGTATTTCGACTCGATCCTGAAGCGAAGGGATGACGGAGCGCATGGCGAAGGCAAAGACGAAGGCCCGCGGGAACGGCAACCCCGAGCGCAACGCGCAGGCGGCGCGAGAGTACAGCGCCGAGAAGATCCAGGTCCTGCAGGGTCTGCAGGCGGTGCGCAAGCGCCCCGGCATGTACATCGGCTCGACCGGCCCCCGCGGCCTCCACCATCTCGTGTACGAGGTCGTGGACAACGCCGTGGACGAGGCGCTGGCCGGATACTGCGACGAGATCTCGGTCACGATCGAGACCGACAACACGGTCCGCGTCGAGGACAACGGGCGGGGCTTCCCGGTCGACATCCATCCCACCGAGAAGAAGCCGGGCGTGGAGGTGGCGATGACGACGCTCCATGCCGGCGGCAAGTTCGACCACGGCTCGTACAAGGTCTCGGGGGGGCTGCACGGCGTCGGCGTCTCCGTCGTCAACGCGCTGTCCGAGTGGCTCGAGGTCGAGGTCATGCGGGACGGCCGCCGCTACCACCAGCGCTACGAGCGGGGCGACAAGGCCACGGAGCTCCAGGAGGTCGGCACGGCCGAGGCCACGGGAACGATCGTCCGCTTCCGGCCCGACCCCGAGATCTTCGACGAGCTCGATTTCGACTACGAGACGCTCGCGTCCCGCCTGCGCGAGCTGGCGTTCCTCAACAAGGGCGTCCAGATCGAGTTCCAGGATATGCGCGGCGAGACGCCGCGCCTGGACGTCTATCGCTTCGACGGCGGGCTGGTCGAATTCGTCAAGCACCTCAACAAGACACGTAAGCCGCTCCATCCGAAGCCGATGTACGTCGAGGTGACGAAGGACGACGTCGAGGTGCAGTGCGCGATCCAGTACAACGACAGCTACACGGAGACGCTGTTCACCTACGTCAACAACATCAACACCCACGAGGGCGGCACGCACCTGTCCGGCTTCAAGGCCGCGCTCACCCGCACGATCAACGCCTATGCGAACGACCGCGGCCTCTTCAAGAAGGCCGAGTTCACGCTTTCGGGGGACGACGTTCGGGAAGGTCTGACCGCGGTTCTCTCGGTCAAGGTCATGGAGCCCCAGTTCGAGGGGCAGACGAAGACCAAGCTGGGGAACTCCGAGGTGCGAGGCATCGTCGAGTCGGTGATGAACGAGGCGCTGAGCTCGTGGATGCAGGAGAATCCGGGCGCGGCGAAGACGGTGGTCGAGAAGGCGATGCAGGCCGCGCGCGCCCGCGAAGCGGCGCGCAAGGCGCGGGACCTCACCCGCAAGAAGTCGGCGCTCGAGGGCGGCATCCTGCCGGGCAAGCTGGCGGATTGCTCGATCGACGACCCCATGCTCTCCGAGCTGTACCTGGTGGAGGGCGACTCGGCCGGCGGGTCCGCCAAGCAGGGGCGCGACCGGAACTTCCAGGCCATCCTGCCCCTCCGCGGAAAGATCCTCAACACGATCCGCGCCCGCGTCGACAAGGTCCTCTCGAACGAGGAGATCCGGACGATCATCACGGCGATCGGCACGGGGTTCGGCGAGGACGAGTTCAAGCTCGAGCTCAGCCGCTACGGCAAGATCATCATCATGTGTGATGCCGACGTGGACGGGGCGCACATCCGGACCCTTCTTCTGACCTTCTTCTTCCAATGGATGCGTGAGCTCATCGATGCCGGGAAGATCTACATCGCGCAGCCGCCGCTCTACCGCGTGTGGAAGGGATCCAAGGAGTTCTACGCGTTCGACGAGGAAGAGCGCGAGAAGGCGATCGAGCGCCTTGGCGGCAACGGCGTCAACGTCCAGCGCTACAAGGGTCTGGGCGAGATGAACCCCGACCAGCTGTGGAAGACCACGATGGATCCGGAGAGCCGGACGATCCTCAAGGTCCACATGGAAGACCACACCGAGGCGTTCGAGCTGTTCCAGACGCTCATGGGCGACGAGGTGGAGCCGCGCCGCGAGTTCATCGAGAAGAACGCGAAGTATGTCCGAAATCTCGACGTCTAGTGGTGGATCGGTGAAAACGGCCCATCTGCGGCGTTGCGCTCCTCGTGTCTTCCTGCGGCGTACAGTGGTACGCCTCGGAATCCACTCGTCGTGCGCCTTGCATCTGGACCGTTTTGAGCGGTCCTCACCAGAAATCCTAAAGCGGTCGAAGCTCGT
>DATEDV010000366.1:0-4547 GCA_035281485.1 Candidatus Limnocylindria bacterium
GATCGACACGACGGCCAGGAAGATGAAGAGACCGGGGAAGATCGCGATCCACGGCGCCTTGTCCATGTCCGTCGTCGCGCGGTTGAGCATGTTCCCCCAGGAGGGCGTGGGCGGCTGGATGCCGAGGCCGAGGAACGACAACGTGCTCTCGGCGATGATCGCGGCCGCGACGCCGAGCGTCGCCGCGACGATGATCGGCGCGAGGGAGTTCGGCAGCAGGTGCCGCACGATGATGCGGCGATCGCCCGCGCCGACGCAGCGCGCGGCCTCGACGAACTCGCGATGCTTGAGCGCGAGGAAGCTCGCGCGCACGAGCCGCGACGTCGTCATCCACGACAACACGCCCAGGACGAGGACGATGACGCCGATCGTCATGCCCTTGAAGAACACGCCGAACAGGATGAGCAGGAAGAGCCGCGGGAACGAGTACATCATGTCGACGAAGCGCATGAGGACGCTGTCGATCCAGCCGCCGTAATAGCCGGCGATGACGCCCACGAGCGTGCCGATGGACACGGCGACCGCCACCGCGAGCAGTCCGACCGAGAGCGAGACGCGCCCCCCGTAGAGGATCCGCGTCGCCAGATCGCGGCCGAGGTCGTCGGTGCCGAACGGATGCTTGAGGGACGGCGGCTCGTAGATCTCCAGGAGCACCGGCTTGTCGGGGTCGTAGGGCGAGATGAACGGCACGGCGATCGACAGCACCGCGAGCGTCGCGAGCACGAGGATGCCCATGACCGCCGGTCTGTGCGCGCGGAAGCGCTCGAACGCCATGGACCATTGGCTGCGCTCGGCCGCGCGAAGGTCGACGGCGACGGGGACGGCGACAGACCCGGACGCCATCAGGAGTACCGGATCCGCGGGTCCAAGTAGCCGTACGCCACGTCGGCGATGAGGTTCGACAGGACGATCAGCGCGCTCGAGACCGCGAGGATGCCCTGCAACACCGGATAGTCGGAGCGGAACGCGGCATCGAGGAAGAGCCGGCCCATGCCGGGCCAGCCGAAGATCTGCTCGGTCACCAGCGCGCCGACGAAGAGCTCCGGGAGATCGAGCGCCACGACGGTGACGAGCGGGATGGCCGCGTTCTTCAACGCATGGCGCAGGACGACGATCCGCTCGGCGAGTCCCTTCGCGCGTGCCGTACGCATGTAGTCCTGCGCGATGGTCTCGAGCATCGATGCGCGGAGGAAGCGGACGTGCGAGCCGACCTGGACGAGCGAGAGCGTGGCGACGGGAAGGATCAGATGGCGCACGCGGTCGACGACGTCGAATTCCGCGCCGGGCGTCTGGATCCCGCCAAGCGGAAGCCAGCGCAGCTGGAGGCCGAAGATGATGATGAGGAGCAGCCCGAGCCAGAACGTCGGCGTCGACAGGAACGTGAACGTCGTCCCGGTGACGACGTGGTCGAAGACCGAGTACTGCCGGAGCGCGGTCGTCACGCCGATGGGGATCGCCAGGAGCAGGACGACGATGAACACGGTCCCCATCAGCTGAAGCGTGTTCGGCAGACGTTCCCCGATGAGCGTCAGGACGGGCAGGTGGTGCGCGAAGCTGTAGCCCCAGTCGCCGGTGAGGAAGCTCCCGAGCCAGCTGAGGTACTGGATGGGCAGCGGTCGATCGAGCCCGAAGGCCTGTTCGAGGCGCACCCGGTCGGCCTCGGTGAAGTCGGGGTTGCCCTCGTAGGCGGCGAGCGGTCCGCCCGGCGTCGCCTTGAGGATGGCGAAGGACGCCACGCTGATGGCAAAGAGGAGCGGCAGCGCCTGCAGGAGCCGGCGCAGGACGTATCTCCCCACGGCGCCGCCGCTCTCCTCTTTATCTCCGGGCTATTTCTTCAGATACCAGTTCTGGATGTTCCAGGTGAAGCGGCGCCAGGTGTTGCCCTCCCAGCCCAGGAGCTCGGTGCGTCTGGCGTCGATGTTGGCGCGGTCGTACATCCAGATGATCACGTAGGCCTCGTTGAGCGCCTTCATCACCTGCGCGTATGCGGTCTTGCGCTGCTCCTGGTCGAGCGTGGCACCGGCCCGCTCGATGGCCGCATCCGCCTGGGTGTTCTTGAAGCGCGTGTAGTTCTGGCCCGCGCAGTCGGCCTGCGTCGGGATCTGCTTCGAGTGGTAGCGCGGCAGGATCGTCGAGTGGGGGTCGATCGACGGCGTCGACGCGTACATCAGCAGGTCGAACGTCCCCAGCTTGCGGGGATCCTTGCCGCTGCATGAACCGGACAGGATGACCGCCGACGGCTGGTTCTGGATCTTGACCTCGATGCCGATGTTCTTCCACTCGTCCACGAGCACCTGCTGCACGCGCTCGCGCAGCTGATCGCCCGTCGTCGTCGCGTAGGTGAGCGAGGCACGCACGCCGCCCTTGCTGCGGATGCCGTCGCTGCCCTTCACCCAGCCGGCCTTGTCCAGCGCCGCGTTCGCCTTCGCGGGGTCGTAGCCCTCCTGCGGCTCCTTGTACGCCGCCCAGCCCTGCGACACCGGCGAGCTGCCCGGCTTCGCCTTACCGAAGAGCAGCTTGTCGATGATCTGCTGCTTCGGAGTGGCGTAGAGCAGCGCCTTGCGGACCTCGATGTCGCCGAGGACCGGGTGCACGCTGTTCGGGTCGGGGTACTCCTTGTTCTGTGCGGTGTTGAGCTCGATGCGCTCGACGGTCGGACCCTGCACGACGAGCAGGGACAGCGCCGATTCCTTCTCGACCTCGGGCGTCTGTGCCTCGGTCAGGTTCCACATGGCGTGGACCTCACCGGCCTTCAGCTGCGCGAGGCCCACCTGGCTCGACGGCACGCTCTTGAAGATGACCTTGTCGAGGTAGGGCTTGGACGAGTCCCGGTAGTTGGTGTTGCGCTCGAGCGTCACCGATTCGTCGGTCTTGAAGTCGGTGACCTTGTACGGACCCGTGCCCAACGGCTTGCGCACGTAGTCGGTCCGGCTGATGTCCGCCTCTTTCTCCAGGAGATGCTTCGGCATGAGCGAGAAGAAGTTGAGCGGGTACGCCGCGTAGACGGACTTGTAATGCACGACCGCGGTCAGCTCGTTCGGGGTATCGATCGACTCGATCTCGCTGAATCCCGTGCGGTTGTTCACCTTGGGGTCCTTCATCCAGATCTCCCAGGTGTACTTGATGTCCGCACTGGTGACCGCGGTCCCGTCCGACCACTTGATGCCCGGCTTCAGCTCCCACGTGACGTCGAGCTTCTTGCCGTCCGCCGACACCTTCGCGCCGCCGTTGCCGACGGTCGGGACCTTCGTCGCCAGGGTCGGGACGTACTCGCCGTTCGTGTTCGTCTCGGCGAGTCCTTCGATCACGCCGTTGTTCACGATGTCGGTGACCGTCTGATTCGCGTAGTGCGCGGCCAGCGTCGACGGGAACTGCCAGATCGCAACGATGGCGGTCCCGCCGCGGGTGGGCGTCGCAGTGGCGGCGGCGGTGCCGGTCGGCGCGCTTGTCGCTCCACCGCCCGGCGGCGGCTGTCCGCACGCCGATCCGACGAGTCCCACGACAGCAAGCGCGATGGCAAGACGTCTCATTGGTGTCCTCCCCCGCGGTCCGGCCGGTTATCCCGTGCCGGCCGGCGTCATTGTGCTCTCCACTAGCATCGCGGCCAAGCCAGAGTTCGAAAGGGGAGGGCGAGATGACCACCGTGAAGGCGGCGCTCGTCCAGGTCGCCTGGACCGGGGACAAGGACTCGATGGTCGCCAAGCATGCGAAGTACATCGAGCAGGCGGCGAAGCAAGGGGCCCAGGTCATCTGCCTGCAGGAGCTCTTCTACGGCCCCTACTTCTGCCAGGTCCAGGACAGCAAGCACTACTCGTACACGGAGAGGATCCCCGACGGACCGACGACGAAGCTCATGCAGGAGCTCGCGAAGAAGCACTCGATGGTGGTGATCGCGCCGATGTACGAGGAGGACCAGGTCGGCGTCTACTACAACACCGCCGCCGTGATCGACGCGGACGGGAAGTACCTCGGAAAGTATCGAAAGACGCACATCCCGCACGTCAACGGGTTCTGGGAGAAGTTCTACTTCCGTCCAGGGAACATGGGGTATCCGGTCTTCGATACCGCCGTGGGCAAGGTCGGCGTCTACATCTGCTACGACCGCCATTTCCCGGAGGGAGCGCGCATGCTCGGGCTGCACGGCGCCGAGCTCGTGTTCATCCCGTCGGCCACGTCACGCGGCCTCTCGATGCACCTGTGGTTCATCGAGCAGACCGCGCACGCGATCGCGAACGGCTACTGGGTCGGGACGATCAACCGGGTGGGGCAGGAGAAGGAGTTCGGTCCCAACGACTACTACGGCTCGTCGTATTTCGCCGACCCGCGCGGCAAGATCGTCGCGCAGGCGTCCGAGAAGGACGAGCAGCTCCTCGTCGCCGATCTGAACATGGATCTCGTGCGCGAGGTCCGCAACACCTGGCAGTTCTACCGCGACCGCCGGCCCGAGACGTACGGCTTCATGACGGAGCTCCTGCCGTGAGCTCGGAGTTTGCCGACGACGCCGCCGAGCTGCTGGCCCGCCATCGCGAGGTCCTGCCGAACTGGCT
>DATEDV010000367.1:0-2043 GCA_035281485.1 Candidatus Limnocylindria bacterium
TTCGCGGCAGAGATCGCGGCCCGCGACGAAGTCCAACTCGTCGACCTGCGTCGCGATGAAGTCGAGCTGCTTGTCGTCGCAAGCGGCGAACAGAGGAACGGCCTTCAGCATCGCGCGGCGCGGATCCGCCATCGGCGTGAGGCTACGTGGTCGCGCCACTAGGAGCAAGGCCACATGCTCGGTCATCAGCGGGAGACGCAGGCTCCGTCTTCATTGGGATCGTTGCGTCTAGAAATGCCACATCTCGCCGCCGTGCGATCGAGATATCCGTCGCACTCGGCCTTGTGTAGTGGATACCGAGAAGATCTGCTACCCAGCAGAAATTCCTGCGTGCCAACCGGTTGCTCGGCCTCACACGATCCACGAAGCAAAACATGTACGTGAAACGCGACTGCGTTTCAAGTGCCTCACGCGTCGGTGCCGGCGGCGGGATTCGAACCCGCACTGAGGGGTGTTTAAGACCCCATCCTCTGCCGTTGGGATACGCCGGCACAGACCACGATAAGTATCGGCGAGCTGGCTCCGGCCGATCGAGCCGGGCGCGCGGTCCGTGCCTGATGCGCTGTGCTGAAGAGCCCGCCGACTGACCGCCACGGCGGCCGGCGGCGCGTTCCGCGAGACTAGGCACACCCCCGCCACGAGGAGTACGTCGATTGGACGCTGACCCCACTCGCTTCGTGATCATCGGCAACGGCGCCGCCGGGACATACGCGGCGGAGCAGCTGCGCAAGGACGACGCCGCGGCCGAGATCGTCATGATCGACGACGAGAAGTACACGCTCTACAACCGCGTGTCGCTCCCGCGGTACCTGAAGGGCGTGCTCCTCGAGCAGCGCGTGTACGTCCGCGACATGGAGTGGCATGTCAAGAACCGCCTCGATCTGCGGCTCGAAACGCGCGTCACCAACGTCAACTTCGAGGAGAAGACGGTCGCGATCGAGCCCGGCGGCGAGCTGAAGTACGACAAGCTCCTCATCGCCACCGGCGGGCGACCGAACCCGCTCCGCGTCCCGGGTTCCGACGACGCGCCTTACCTCTTCAACTTCCAGTACTTCGACGAAACGAAGGCGATGGTGGCGCGCATCCCCGAGTCGAAGGTGGCCGTGGTGCTCGGCGGGTCGTTCATCGGCTACGAGCTCACCGAAGCGTTCGCGTTCCGCAAGCTCGAGACGCACTGGCTGCAGCGCGGGCCCTGGTTCCTGCGGCGCGCCCTGGACGAGCCGGGCGGCAAGGTGGTCACCCTCCTGGCGGAGGACGCCGGCGTGCATCTGCACTACGAGGAGTCGATCGAAAAGCTCGAGCGCGCCAACGGCGCGCTGAAGGTCTACGGCTCGAAGGGCTTCAGCGCGACGGCCGATCTTGTCGGCGTCGGCCTCGGCCTCACGATGAATATCGATCTGTTCAAGGGGACGGCGCTCGAGACGAAGGTCGGGGTGCTCACCAACGAGTTCCTCGAGACGAACGTGCCCGATGTCTGGGCGGCCGGAGACGTCGCGGAGTTCTACGACGTGATGTCGCAGCGACACCATCGCATGGGGACGTGGGACAACTCCCTCAACCACGGGCGCCACGTCGCGAAGAACATGCTCGGCGCCAAGCAGCCGTACATGGAGGTGCCGACATACGCGTCCGGGATGTTCAACTCCAACATTTCGGTGATGGGCGTCACGACCGAGGAGGAGCCCGACGCCGAGTCGCTGTTCGAGGTCGACTACGACGGCCGTAACTACAAGCGCCTCTTCTTCCTCGGCGACAAGCTCGTCGGCGCGATCCTCATCGGCAAGATGAAGGGCCGCAAGAAGGTCCTCGAGCTCATCAGCTCGCGCGCGCCCGTGGAGGAGCGCGCGAAGGTCTTCGAGCTCCTCGCGATGCCGGAGGTGCCGGTCAAGCCAGCCGCCTCCGAATGACCCTCCAGCGCGTCTCGTTCGTCGTACCCGGCGGCGAGGTCGAGGGCACGCTGCATCTCCCGGAAGTGCGCGCGATCGGCGGCGTCGCCGTGCTGCATGGATTCGGCGGCCACCCCGATCAGCCCCACGTCGTCGC
>DATEDV010000368.1:0-2909 GCA_035281485.1 Candidatus Limnocylindria bacterium
TGGCGTCGGGTTGAAGGCGAAGCCCTTGATGGCGACCGCCTTGGGCGCGGGTGGGGCGCCGGCGCAACCGAGGATCGCCACCGCCGCGATGAGACAGAGGCCAAGGACGCGTACGGCAAGACGCATTGCCACCTCCGATGGCGTGGGATCTCACCAACGCATACGCGCGACGCCGTCGGAGGGATGACTGACGGCTCTGCTCTCGCGAAGCGACCCGCTTCGCGGCTACTTCACGCTGATCTGCCCGACCATCGACCGGTGGAAGTTGCAGAAGAAATCGTAGGTACCGGCGTCCGCGAACGTGAAGCTGAACGTCCCATTCGGCTCGACGGTCTTGTCGAACTTTCCAGTCGGCGCGCCCGGCTCGCCGCTCGTCACGGTGTGCTCGATCATGTCGGTGTTCGTCCACGTGACCGTCGCACCGCGGTCCACGCTCAGCTCCCTCGGGTCGAACGTGAACGCTCTCGTGATGGTCACCGCGCTCCCGGCGCCGCCACCACCCGATGATCCAGAGCCCGACTCCGTCGACCCGCAGCCGACCGCAAGGATCGTCAGAAGCAGCGTCGCGCCAGAGGCACGGATCGCATGTCGCATCACGTACTCCCTCCCGGTGCGTACAGATCTGGACGCAGCAGCGGCGCGCAGGCCATCGCGACGAGGTCCGCGAACGCGTCGGTCCGCGAGACGAAACCTTCGGTGAGCAGTCCCACGGCGCCAGTCTGCTGCTTGGACGCCCTCACGCCGAAGAGATCGTCGATGATCGTGCCCAGCTCAGCACCACCGGCGAGGCGGTCCCCGACCGCCGACGGGAGCGGCATCCGCAGCCCGCTTGCGTCACCCCAGCGACCGTCGTGCGCGATCGCCGCGACCCACGAGACCAGCCAGACGACCGGCGGTTCGTGCGCGACGCCGCCCTCGAGGCCGAACGCGAGCTCCGCGCCTGTGCGCTCGAGGGCCGCCTTCGCCCGATTGCGCGCGCCCTGCCGCGTGGCATCGTCTCCGACCGGCTGCTCGGCGACGCCACTGGCCACCTCCACCGCCTCGAGCGCGCACGCGGGCGCCAGACGCGCGAGCGCACGCCGCACCGCCTCGATCTTCGCCGGATTTCCCGATCCGACCGCGGCTCGTGTGTAGGGGAGTGGCATCTGGGGCCGCGATGTTAGGGCCCGTTCAGACTGGCGGCGGGGCCCTCAACGGCCTAGAATTCCGAGTACGATGCTCGGAAATCCACAGACCGCCTTCCACGTATCCACGCGGGGCGAATACGGCATGCGCCTGATGGTCGACCTTGCGCGCCACTGGCAGCAGGGGACGGTCTCGCTCCACGCCGTCGCGCAGCGTGAGGACCTGCCCGAGGCGTACCTCGAGCAGCTGGTCGCCGTGCTGCGCAAGGCCGGCCTCGTGAACGGCAAGCGCGGCGCGGGTGGTGGCTACACACTGGCGCGGGACCCGTCCTCGATCACCGCGGGCGACGTCGTACGTGCGCTCGAGGGACCGATCGAGCCGCAGATCTGCACCGCGGAGGGCGATCCGGTCGTGAACTGCATCCGCGAGCAGGACTGCGGGACTCGGGCGGTGTGGGTCAAGCTGCAATCGACGATCGCGAAGGCCCTCGACGGCATGACGCTCGCCGATCTCGCGAAGGAGAAAGTGACCGTTGCCTGATCTCGTCGTCAAAGACCTGCACGTCGCCGTCGACGGCAAGGAGATCCTGAAGGGGATCGATCTGACCGTTCGCAGCGGAGAGGTCCACGCGATCATGGGCCCGAACGGTTCGGGCAAGAGCACGCTCGCACTGACGGTCATGGGTCACCCGCGCTACAAGGTGACGCGCGGCGAGATCACCTTCGACGGCCGCGACGTCCTCGCGATGGCGGTGGACGAGCGCGCACGCGCGGGGCTCTTCCTCGCGTTCCAGTACCCCGCCGCGATCCCGGGCGTCTCGGTGGCGAACTTCCTCCGGACCGCCATCAACGCGCGACGTGCGGAGCCGGGGAAGACGTCCGGCACGGCGGCCGAGGCGCGGAAGAACGACATGCCGATCCCGCAGTTCCGCAAGCTCCTCGCGGAAAAGATGAAGCTTCTCGACATCGACGATTCGTTCATCACGCGCTCGGTGAACGACGGGTTCTCCGGCGGCGAGAAGAAGCGCCTCGAAACGCTGCAGATGCACATGTTCGCGCCGACGCTCGCGCTCATGGACGAGACCGACTCGGGCCTCGACATCGACGCGCTGAAGGTCGTCGCGCAGGCGATCGAGGCGCTCCGCTCGCCCGACGTCGGCATCCTCCTCATCACGCACTACGAGCGGATCCTTCGCTACGTGCAGCCGGACTTCGTGCACGTCCTGGTGGACGGCCGCGTCGTCCGGACCGGCGGGCGGGAGCTCGCGGCGGAGCTCGAGGCGAAGGGCTACGAGTTCGTCCGCGAAGAGCTGTACGCGGGGAGGGCCTGACGATGGCGGTGACGGTGAAGGCGACATCCGCGGCGCGCTCGCCGCTCGACGTCGACCGCATCCGGGCGGACTTCCCGATCCTCGCGCGCGAGGTCAACGGCCACCCGGTCGTGTACCTCGACAACGCCGCCACGAGCCAGAAGCCGCGTCAGGTCATCGACGCGATGCGCGCGGTCTTCGAGGAGCACAACGCCAACATCCACCGCGGCGTGTACGAGTTCAGCGAGACGACCACCGCTGCGTTCGAGGGCGCTCGCGCGAAGGTCGCGCGCTTCATCGGCGCGCGCGAAGCGAGCGAGGTCATCTTCGTGCGCAACGCGACGGAGGGCGTGAACCTCGTCGCGTACACGTGGGGGCGCGAGCACATCAAGGCCGGCGACCGGATCATCTCGACGGTCCTGGAGCACCACTCGGACTTCGTGCCGTGGCAGCAGCTCGCCAAGGACGTCGGAGC
>DATEDV010000369.1:0-6398 GCA_035281485.1 Candidatus Limnocylindria bacterium
CGCAGATCCTCATACGAGAAGAAAGGCGCGTCGGGGCGTTCTGACTTCCCGAAGCCGCGGGCGTCGTAGCGGATCACGCGATGCTCGCGCGCGAGGACGGGGAAGTTGCGGTCGAAGAGCACGCACCCGCCCTGACCGGGATGCAACAGCACGACGGCCGGCCCCCGGCCGACGACCTCGTAGTAGAGGGACGTGCCCTCGGCTGGGGCATAACCGCTGGCCACGGCCGAGAACGAGATGGCTCAGCGCTCCGCCTTACGCGGCTCCGCGGGCTGCTGGGGGTAGGGGATCGGGATGAACTCGACGCCCGGCCGCCGCTGGCTCGACTGGGGATACAGATCCATGAGGTCGTAGACCGGCCGCGGAAGCTCGGTGCTGACGTCGATGCCGAGCTCGCGGAGCTCCTCGACGTCGAGCGGATAGTCATGCGTCCACTGGCCGCTGGCGAGCGCGGTCGCGATGCGCTCGGCGTCCGCCTCGGAGTGATGCTCGAGCAAGAGCCTCCGTGCGGTCTCGTGCACCTGACGGAGTGCCTTCTTCGCGAGATCGCCGAGGATCAGCGTCGTGTCGTCCCTATTCGGGTTCGGCTCCTCGAGGGCCTTGAGGACGGAGGCGGCGGCGAAGGACGATTGGGCCGTGCCGAGCTGCGGGTCGATCGGACCGAGCACGGCGTTCTGGTCCATGACGATCTCGTCAGCGGCGAGAGCGACGAGCGTTCCGCCCGACATCGCGTAGTGCGGGACGAAGACGGTCACCCTGCCGCTCCGCCGCTTGAGCGCGAACGCGATCTGCTCCGCGGCGAGGACGAGGCCGCCCGGCGTGTGCAGCAGCAGGTCGATCGGCATCTCGGGCGGCGTGAAGCGGATCGCGCGCAGCACCTGCTCGGAGTCCTCGATGTCGATATACCGCGCGATGGGGAAGCCGAGAAAGCTCATCGTCTCCTGGCGATGGATCATCGTGATGAGACGCGAGCCTCGGGATCGCTCGACCGCTCTGATGGCAGCCTGACGGCGCGCTTCGAGCATTCGCTTCTGCACCAGCGGGATGAAGAACTGCGCGATGAAGAAGAGCCAGAGCAGCCAGCTCAGGTCAGGCATCCGCGCAGCATGCGCCAAACGCCGCGACCCGGCGAGCCGAGCTTCTCGCGCGTCCCGGCGTTGAGGGTGGCGCCCCGTTAATCTCAACGCGATGCGCCTCTCTCCGCCGCCCACGACGCCGCGCGACGAAGCGTCCGACGTGTGGCATGGCGAGCGAGTCGTCGATCCGTACCGGTGGCTCGAGGACACCGATAGCCAGCGCACGCGCGAGTGGACCGACGCGCAGAACGCACGCACGCGTGCGATCCTCGATGCGCTCCCCCAGCGGGCGCACTTTGCCGGACGGCTGCGCGATCTCCTCTCGGTCGGGCTGCTCGATACGCCGCGTCCGGTCAACGGCCACGTGTTCCACACGCGGCGTTCGGGATCGCAGCGGCAGTCGGTCCTCTACGTGCGCGACGCTGTCGACGCGCCCGATCGCGCGCTCGTCGATCCGAATGCGCTCGACGACGCGGGCCTGGTGACGATCGACTGGTATTACCCGTCGGCGGAAGCGCGGTACGTCGCGTACGGCCTCTCGCGTGGCGGCGACGAGATGTCGACACTGCATGTGGTCGAGGTCGGCACCGGTCGCGAGCTTCCGGACCGCATCCCGCACACGCAGCGTTCGACCGTGGCCTGGGCAGACGACGGCTTCTATTACGTCGTGCATCCGGCACCGGGATCCGTGCCGCCGGGTGATGAGCACTACTACCGCCAGGTCCGCTTCCATCGGCTCGGCGATGACGTCTCGCGCGACGAGCTCGTCTTCGGCGACGGTCGCCCGAAGGAGGACATCATCTGGGCCCGGACATCGCCCGACGGGCGGTGGGTGGTCTTCCACGCGTTCGAAGGTTGGACGCGCAACGACGTCTATCTGCTCGATCGGCACGCCCCGGAGCGACGCATCCGGGTCGTCAGCGAAGGCGAGCAGGGGATCACCGAGGGCATCCCGCGCGACGACGCGCTCTGGCTGCGCACGAACCTGGATTCCCCGAACTACCGGATCGTGCGTGCCGAGTACGACGCGCCGGAGCGAGCCCGCTGGCAGACCGTGGTGCCGGAGAGCGAGCACGCGATCGAGGAGTTCCACGTGACGCGCGAGCACCTCGCCGTCATCACGCTCGAGCGCGCGACCTCACGCGTGAACATTTGGACGAAGGTCGGCCGCCGCGAGCGCGAGGTCCCGCTGCCGGGCCTGGGCAAGGTCGAGTTCGTTCACGGCGATCCTGTCGGCCACGACTTCGGGCTCACCTACGAGTCGTTCACTCAGCCGCCGATCGCCTTTGTGACCGACGCGAGGACGGGCAAGACACGCGAGATCGTGCGGCTGCCCACGCCGCCCGGATTCGATCCGAACTCCGTCGTGGTCGAACAGATCGCGTACGCATCGAAGGACGGCACGAAGGTCACGATGTTCCTGGTGCATCGCAAAGACGTGCGGCCGAACGGCGCGGTGCCCACCGTGCTCAACGGGTACGGCGGTTTCAACGTCTCGCGGACGCCGATGTACGCGGCCGGCGCCGCGGCCTGGGTCGAGGCGGGCGGGTTGCTCGCGTGGCCGAACCTGCGCGGCGGCGGGGAGTACGGCGAGCGCTGGCACCGTGATGGGATGCTCGAGCGCAAGCAGAACGTGTTCGATGACTTCCACGCCGCCGCCGAGGCGCTCATCGCGCGCGGCTGGACGCGAGTCGATCGTCTCGGCGTGTCCGGAGGCTCCAACGGTGGGCTGCTCACCGGGGTGGCGCTGACCCAGCGACCCGACCTCTTCGGCGCGGTGTACTGCGCGGTGCCCCTCCTCGACATGCTCCGCTATCAGAACTTCCTCATCGCGCGCTTCTGGATCGCCGAGTACGGAAGCGCGGAGGATCCCGAGCAGTACCGCTGGCTCCGCGCCTACTCGCCCTACCACCATGTTCGCGGCGACACGCGCTACCCGGCCGTCCTATTCACGACGGCCGTGGGGGACAGCCGTGTCGATCCGATGCACGCCCGCAAGATGGCCGCGCTGCTGCAGGCCCACACCGCGGAGGATCCGGACGCGATGGTGCTGCTCCGCGTCGATCGGGACGCCGGCCACGGCGTCGGCAAGCCGCTCGACAAGCAGGTGGACGATCTCGCCGACCAGTATTCGTTCCTGGCGTGGCGACTTGGCCTGCAGCCGGCGCTCTCGGATATGCTCGAATCACGGTGAACATCCTCCGACGTCTTCGCGAGCAGGCGAAGGAATACGACTGCAAGGCCTGCGGCGCGAACCACGCGAACTCCGAGATCCGGCTGCTCTCACGCCTCGATGCGGCGTGGGTCGTGAAGGTCACGTGCTGGAGCTGCAAGACCTCGATCAGGCTCCTCGTCTACGCGGACCGCGAGCGCGCGGCGCTCGCGTCCATGCGAGAGCGCTCGGTGCGCAACCGGCGCCCCCCGATCTCGCTCGACGAGGTCATCGACGCGCACGAGTTCCTCGAGCGGTTCGATGGCGACGTGCGCGCCTTATTCAGCGGTAGAGGAAAGGTCGTCGGCTCGACCGAGCTCTAGGGAGTGGCGAAGAACGCGGTCATCACGGGGTGGGGGTTCTATGCGCCCTCGCGCGTGATGACGAACGCGGAGCTCGAGCGCATCGTCGACACGTCGGACGAATGGATCTCCACGCGCACCGGGATCCGCGAGCGACGCATCGCGTCCGAGGGCGAGACCACGTCGTCGATGGCGACGCGCGCGGCGCGGATCGCGCTCGACCGCGCGCGCCTCCGTCCGCAGGACGTCCAGATGATCATCGTCGGCACGTGCTCGCCGGACTACGTGTTCCCGGCGACCGCGTGCACCGTCCAGAACGAGCTCGGCGCGACCAAGGCGGGCGCGTTCGACATCGAGGCGGCCTGCACGAGCTTTGTCTCCGCGCTCGCGGTGGCACGCGGCATGGTCGTCTCCGGTGGGATCCAGAACGCGCTGGTGATCGGCGCCGAGACGCTGTCGCGCTTCCTGAACTGGAAGGACCGCACGACCTGCGTGCTGTTCGGCGACGGCGCCGGGGCGGTCGTCCTCGAGGCGACGAACGCCTCGGTCGGGATCGAGTCGGTCATCCTGCACAGCGACGGCTCGCAGATGGACAAGCTCATGATCCCCGCCGGCGGGGCACGCATCCCGGCGACGCAGGACACGCTCGACCGCGGGCAGCATCTCATCACGATGCAGGGCGGAGACGTCTTCAAGCTCGCGGTGAAGTCGATGGCGGACGCCGCCGAGGAGGCGCTGGCCGAGGCTGGCCTCGGCCTCGACGACATCGCGCTGATGATCCCGCACCAGGCGAACATCCGGATCATCGAACAGGTCGCGAAGCGTCTGCATTTCCCGATGGATCGCGTGTTCGTGAATATCCAGCGCTACGGCAACACCTCGGCGGCATCGATCCCGATCGCGATCTGCGAGGCCGAGGCGACGGGGCGACTGCGCCGTGGCGACAAGGTGCTGCTCGTCGCGTTCGGCGGTGGCTTCACCTGGGGGGCGTCGGTGCTGGAGTGGTTCGGGACCCTCGACGGCCAGCGGCCGCCGAGCCCGCTGGACCGCGCGCGCGAAGCGCTCGAGGACGTCGTCGAGCGAGTGCGGCCGGCCTAGCGCGTCGTCGCGTAGGCAGCGGACGCCTCGCTCTCTCGCAACGGGCCCGCTCCATTCGCCCGCTGCTCGGCCCGTCAATACCGCGGTCTCAGCGCTCGTTCGCGAGGCGCCCGCTGCCTCCTCGAGGAAGCTCGCTCACGACGCACCCGCTGCCTCCTGACCCCATGTCCCTTTTGCTTGTCGTCCTCGCTTCCCGCCTGCCGCGCGACTCGCTCGACGTACGCTCCCCCACGGAATGAGTGAGCAAGGCGTCGCGGGGCTGTTTCGCCAGTGGCCGCAGTACAACAGCCGGCTCGTCGAGGCGATCCGGCCGCTCACGGATGAGCAGCTCGCGCTACGGGCTGGGCCACATCACTCACCGATCTGGGCGCTCGCGGCGCACACCGCGGGAGGACGCGTGTATTGGCTCTGCGGCGTGCTCAAAGAGCCGGGCGCGGAGACGACGCCCTTCATCGATCCCAGCAGCGGCTTCGGGTGGGAGGACGAGCCGGAGCATCCACGGACCGCTACCGAGATCGTGGGAGCGCTGGAGTCCTCATGGCGGATCGTGGCGGCGTGTCTCGAGCGATGGGACCTGCCGATGCTCGAACAGGAGTTCACACGCGGCGCCACACAGCGCCACAGCCGACAGTCGGTCTTGCTGCGGCTGCTGACGCACGACGCCTTCCACAGCGGCGAGATCTCGCAGCTCCTCGGAGCGAACGGGATCGGCGAGATCGACCTGTGGAGGGGCGGTCGTTAGGGCGACGGCGCCGCGTCGCTCCTCGAAACGGGCCCGCTCCGCTGCGGTGTCTTCCGCCTCGTAGTCCCGCGGTCTCAACTCTCGTCGCGACGCGCCCCCGTCGCCCGACTCGCTGACCTCTCTCGCTGCGCGTCCTGCGCTCCGTGCATCCGCTCGAGGTCTCAGCGGCGTCGCGGATGCAAGTCGCCTATTGACAGAGGCACGGAGTGGTGGAGAATGCCCACGGCGTGGTGAACAGTGGGGAAGGGTGGGGCATCCTCCCCCAGGACGAGAAGGGTAATTGGAAGGTTTCTTCGCGGGCGAGTTCGCCCATGCGCTGGACGACAAGGGACGGCTCGCCATCCCGGCGAAGTTCCGCGCCCGCTTCAAAGAGGGAGCGGTCGTGACCCGTTGGGTGAGCGGTGCGGAGTGCCTGGCGGTCTTCCCGCAGGACCAGTGGGTCGCGCTGAACACCGACATCACCAGACGGCCGCGCACCGATCCGAAGGCGACGCGCTTCCGGCACTTCATCCTTGCGGGAGCGCATGAAGCGGATCCGGACGGCCAAGGGCGGCTCACGATCCCGGCGCACCTCCGCGAGTACGCCGGGCTCAAGAACGAAGCCGTCGTCATCGGGAACTCCGACCACCTCGAGGTCTGGGAGCCGGGACGCTGGCGGAGCAACCTCGCGCGCGTCCAGAGCGAGATCGCGGACGACCTCGCGGACCTCGGGATCTGACCGTGGAGCTCCAGCTGGTGGTGGCGACGCCGACAGAGGCGATGGGAGGCTTCATGAGCCGGTTCTTCTGGCCGAAGTACTCGCCCAGCTTGATCCCCGCGAAGGTGGCCGCTTTCTCGACGGCACGGTCGGAGCGGGAGGCCACGCCGAGGCCATCCTCGAGCGGACCGCTCCGTCCGGCCGTCTCCTCGGCCTCGACGTGGATCCCAGCGCACTCGCCGAGGCGCGGCGTGTCCTCGCCCGCTTCGGA
>DATEDV010000370.1:0-2575 GCA_035281485.1 Candidatus Limnocylindria bacterium
GCCAGATAGGTGAGCCCGAGATACCGATCGTCCTCTCCGAAGAGCGCGAGGAAACGGTCCTCAGCCGACCACCCGGCGATGAGCCACGACAACGCGACTCCGGCCACGGCGACGTGCAGACGCGAACGGGGAACGAGCCCCCGTCCATGCTCGATGAAGAGGACCGCGAGCACGGCGGCCATGGGCCACAGGAACGCGCGGCTGACGAGGGACTTGGGAAGGTCGAATGCGATCAGGCCGCTCGGATCGAATGCCACGATCAACGCGGCGACCTTGACCGCGCACAGGACCAGCAGGACGCGCGTCCACCAGTGCGAAGCCGAGGTGGGGGCCATGGTGCGAGCGTAGGCGCGCGTTACCGCCGGCGCGTCACGCCTTCGGCGGCCTCCTCGACTTCCCAAGGTTCCAGCCGCTGCCCCGGCCACGCTCGCGCCACGCGCGCTGCTCCTCCTCGGTCCACTGACGGCTTGGACGCACGAGCACACGGTCGTCGATGACCGGGTCCTTCAGCTTCAGCGTCTTGAATAGCGGCTTCAGGTCCGCGCGGTGCTGCCAGATATCCGCGGTCAGGTCCCCCACCCTGGCAACGCGCTCCCGCATCGTCTGGAGCGTGTAGTCCTCGGGACGTACATCCGGCACTTCATCCCACAGCAGGGGCGCCGACGCGCGCGCGTCCGCCATCGGTCGTATGGAATAGGCGGACGCGATCGTCCGGTCGAATGCGTTCTGACCGTAGTCGACGAAGACACCGGTCCGGTCTTTCACCACCCACGTCGTTGTCGCGATCTTGGGCACGCGGCCCGCGACCTCGACCGCGACGGCCTTCGCGAAGCGGCGGACCTCCGGGAACGGGAGCTCGATCACGATCGGCGTAAGGATGTGCATGCCCGAGACGCCCGACGTCTTCGGATAGCTCGGGAGGCCGAGCTCGTCGAGGACCTCCTTTACGACCATCGCGATCTCTCGCACGTGCTCCCAGGGATTGCCCTCGCTTGGATCAAGGTCGATGAGCATGTAGTCCGGACGGGCGTGGTCCGCCACACGCGAGTGCCACGTGTGCATCTCTATGCAGCCGAGGTTCGCGATCCAGACCAGACCGGCAGCGTCGGTCACGACAGGAAAGTCCGCCTCGTTGCCGCTCGGGTACTTGATGTGGACGGTCTCGAGCCACTCCGGATGCGGATTCGGCACACGCTTCTGATAGAAGAAGTCGCCGTCGACGCCGTTCGGGTGACGTTTCATCTGCATCGGCCGGCGCTCGACGTGGTTGAGCACATACGGAGCGAGGTCGGCGTAGTACTGGATCAGGTCGCCTTTGGTCAGCCCCTTCTGTGGAAAGAACATCTTCTCGAGGTTGGTGACCGCGACGTCGCGCTCGCCGACACGCACCCGGTCATTGTGGCGCGCAGGACGTCAGCGGACGGTGATCGTCCAGTACACGCCAGGGTCCTCGAGCCAGGTGGCCCCATCGATCACGCCGCGCACGCGGAGCACGTGCACGCCGGGAGTGGACGGCGCGCGCACCTGGAACTGGAACCAACCGAGCTGACCGGGTCCCACGTACGCCGTCGTCGTCGTCGCGATGCGCGATGCAGACGGCCAGCCGTACTGGAGATCCCAGCGCTGCGCATCCAGCGGGTCCGCGGTGCCGAGATTGGCCTGCTGGCCGGGATAGCCTCGGTACCAGCCGCGATAGCCCGTGTTGCGGAGCGCGAGCACCATCGTGGCGGTCTGTCCGGGCGACAGCGTGACGTTGGGACTCTGCGCGCCCCATGCGCTGTGATAGCCGAGGTCGAACGCCGGCACAGCGGTCGCGGCGTCCACGAGCCCGCCAACATCCATGACCCAGTACGTCTGGTAGCTCGAGCTGGCGCTGGACGCACGCCCGACCCCGATCGCACGGTAGTTCGGATTGACGAGGACGGCGTGGTGCGCCGGACTGTTTATCCAGCCGTTCAGCACCTCGCTCGCGCTCGCGTAGCCAGCCGCCAGGTTCTCGCCGGTGTACGTCTGCGGACCGGGGTAGCCCGCATCGGTCATCCGCTGCACGGGCGCCCGTCCGTCACGCGAGGTGTGGGAGAAGTAGTTGTAGACGGCCATATCGGTGGCCATCCACTTCGCTGCGAACGTGAGCGTGTCCGAGATCGCCAGACGAGCGAGCCCTCGTGCGGCTCGGAAGGAGTTCACGACGCTGACGAGGTCCGACTCCTGCGCGTCGAGGCTCGCAGCCGCGGCCGGGGGCGCGCCTGGCGAGACCGCGAGCAAGCAGGCGATGAGACCGCCGGCCAGGAGAATGCGCGCTGCCCGCGCGTACAACCCTTCCCCTCCTCGTCCGGCCGTCATGCCGGACACACGACCGGTTCAACGGAGGAGTGAGCGGAATTGATGCGGTCCTAGGCCGTTTTCGAACGGTACGCGAACGAGAGACTGCCCGCTCGACCGCTACGGACGCGGCGTCGCTCGCTCCTTGTGCCGCGGCGACCGTCGCGTCGTCCGCCCACGCGGACGCTTCGAACCCGAGCGGCGCGATCCACCGTCGCGGAGGCGCTCGAGTCCATCGAGGATCAGGTCAAGA
>DATEDV010000371.1:0-2189 GCA_035281485.1 Candidatus Limnocylindria bacterium
GTCGTGCCGGCGCGCGCGTCCACCGGATCGTCGGGCGTGATCCACCGCGCCGTCGGTCATGGCCGCGCCGTGCTCGCGAGCGACCTCCCTGACTTCCGCGCGCTCGCGCGCGAGGAGGACCTGGCCCTCGAGTGGTACCGCGCGGGAGACGTGACGTCGTTGTCCGAGGCGCTGAGCGCGCTGCTGGGCGACCCGGCTCGGCGCGACGCGCTCGTGCGGCACAACGACGCCTCGCTGGCGCGGCTGTCGCCGCGTCGGATGGTCGATGCGTACCTCGCCGCGTTCGCGCGGCGCGATCGGATCGCCGCGCCCGCCGCGGAGCCGCACCCCTCACCGCTGTTCGCGGTCGAGACGGTGACGGAGGCCTGATGGCTCGGCGCGTGGCGATCGCGCTCTGGCTCGCGCTCTGTTTCCACGGGCCGCTCGTGCTCGCGGGCTTCTACCGCTTCAGCTACGACGCCGGCACGCACGAGTTCTTCGCCGACCACTACCTCCGCTCGCCGTTCGGGCTCTGGGATCCACGCTGGTTCGCGGGATTCTCCGTGAGCTCGTACCCGCCGCTCGCGCATCAGCTGATCGCGTCGCTCGGCGCCGTGACCGGGGTCGAGACCGCGTTCGGCGTTCTTCTCCTGGCGACGCTCGTCGCCCTGCCGTACGCGGTCTGGCGTTTCGCGAGGATCTTCGTGGACGACGACGTCGCGGGCACGACGGCGATCGTCTCGGTCTTCCTCCCGGCGTTCGCGCTCACCGGGCACGCGTTCGGTCAGCTGCCCACGCTCATCGCGCTCACGCTCGCCCTCCTGCTCGTCGCCGAGTGGACGCGCTTCGTCGAGCAGGGCGAGCGCACGACGCTGCTCATCGCCGTCGTGCTCGGCGGTCTGGTGTTCACGGCGCACCACGCGACACCCGTGCTGTTCGTTCCGTTCGCGCTGATGGCCGCGTTCGCCGCCCGCCTGCGCCGGACGGATCTTCGCCGGCGTCTGCGACGAGCGCTCGTGGCGAACGCGGGGATCGTTGCCGCCGGCGCCGCCGCGGTCCTTCCGTTCTGGATGTGGTCGCAGTCGATGCCGCACCAGGCCGTCATCCCACATCTCAGTCGCGCGAGCTTCATCGCCGATGCGGACGCGAGGTCGCTGTTCTTCTGGGGGATGTACGGGGTGTTGCCGGCGCTGGCGCTCGCCGGCGTGCGCCACGCCCCGAGTACTCGCGCGGTCGTGCTCGCCGCCGGCGCCCTGCCGCTTGTCGTGCTCGGGCTCGGCGGGACGACGGGGCTTCCCGCCTTGCTGCTCGGGCCCGGCTGGGAGTGGCTCACGTATGACCGCTTCGCCCTGTGGGCGAGCGTCTTTCTCCTGCCGCTCGCGGGACTCGCGGTGCACCACGCGGCGCGGAGCGAAGGGCGCGCCGCGCGCGCGGCGATCGTCGCGGCGTTCGTCACGCTCGCGGGTTTCGCGGCCGTCGACGCGGCGACCCTGCTCGGCACGATGCCGCGGCAACACGATCTGCGACCGCTCGCCGCGTTCCTCAACACCGGCGACCGCGCGGACTGGCGTTACCAGACCTTCGGCTTCGGTGACGCGGCGACGCGCCTCAGCTACATGACGCGCGCGACGACGATCGACGGCCCGTACTTCACCGCGCGCGCCGTGCCCGAGCTCCAGGCCAGCGCCATCGGCATGCTCGACTACGCGCTGTGGTGGGACCCCTCGGGAACGCAGCTGCGGCGCGTGCTGGCCGCTTCGGAGCGATACGGGATCCGCTGGGCCTTCGTCGCGGAGCCCAAGTACGAGCCGTACCTGTTCGAGGCGGGGTTCCGCCGCATCGCAAGCCGCGCTGACGGCATCGAGATCTGGGAGAACGAGGCCTCGCCGCGCGTCGCAGCATCGGCGCGCGCGTTCGGGGCGCCCGATCCTGTGGGCGTCATGTGGGGCACAGTGCCCCTGACGCTGCTGGCGACGATGATCGTGCTCGTCGTCGTCCGCCAGCGCCGAGCACTGGACGCCGGAGGGAAGAGACACTGGACATCGCCGCGGCTCACGCCGGAGCCCGCTCCGCTCTCGACTCGCGGCTAGCGAGCGCGGCCACGCGTCTCGCGTCGTTCGGCCTCGCGTGCGTTCCGCCGGCGCTCGGCGTCGGTCTCTTCGCGACGCTCCACGTCGCCGATGCCGACGACATCTGGTACCAGTACCGCG
>DATEDV010000372.1:0-6861 GCA_035281485.1 Candidatus Limnocylindria bacterium
CGAGCACGCGGTCGAAGTCGATCGCGACACCGCGCTGCGCGAAGTAGCGGCCGAGCGTGGCGACATCGCGGCGCAGGAGATCGTGAGCCGCCGGATGCGTGACGATATCGACGGTCTGCGAGAAGTCGATCAGGACCGCACGCTCGCGCCACCAGAGCACGTTGAACGCGGACAGGTCACCGTGGACGCGATCGGCCGATACGAGCACCGCGAGCTCGGCGAGCAGCTCCTCCCACACGCGAGCCGCGTCGCGCGGGGCAAGATCGACCTCGGAGAGACGCGGCGCGGCGCGCTCACCGTCGCCGATGAACGCCATGAGGTAGCCGTCGTCCAGCAGCTCGACCGGCGGCGGCACCGTCGCGCCGGCGTCGTGAAGACGCACGAGGCTCTCCCACTCGTGCGCGATCCAGCGCGCATGCGCGGCCTCGTGGCCGAACCGCGTGTTCTTCTTCATCGCTCGGTGCTCGCGGCGCGTGCCCTCGCCCCACACGCCGCGGTATATCCAGTTGTTCTGGAACGAGCGACGGTCGCGTGGTTTGAAGCGCTTCTCGGCGAGCATGGTCGTCCGCCCGCCCGATGTTCGGGCGACCAGACCGACCTCGCTCTCCTTGCCGGTCTTCAGCACACCGAGCGGCGTGTCGCGGTAGGCGCCGGTGACGAGCCAGTCGCGTGGGAACAGGTCGCGTGACGGCATGCGTCCTCCGCGGAGGAGGGCACGAGCGATGGGACCGCGCGCGCGGGTGCTGGGCGGCCTAGGCCGCGGACACCGCGGCGAGGAGGCCGGCGCAGCGGGCGCGTGCGGTGTGAACGCTCATGTCCGGCCTCCCTTGGTGTTGTCGCCCCAGGGGCGCGGTCGGATCGTAACGGCTGGCATCGCTCATGCCTAGTGCCGACCGGTGGGAAGCGCGGAGCGAACGACCCGGCGCGTCGTCGACCTCACGCGTCTGCGTCCCGAAGCCGTGCTCGCGGCGCTGCGCGACCCCGGCGTGCTCTTCAACATCGGCCTGCGGCTCGCCATCCTCGCGTTCACCGTGGACGCCCTCATCAACGCGGCGGACCCGCGCTTCGAGGGCAAGGCGCTCGGGCCGCGCAACGTCGGGATCATGCTCGGTTTCTCGATGCTGTTCCCGATCGTCTACCTCGTCGCGCGGCGCTGGCGCACGTATCCCTTCTGGTTCGACGATCTCTACCTCTCGATCTTCGCGCTGGACATGGCGGGCAACTCGCTGAACCTCTACAACACGGTCCCCTGGTGGGACCACATCCCGCACTTTCACGGACCCGGTGCGCTCTCGATGGTGCTGATGGGCGTCTTCGGGATGGGCGCGATGGGCGCCGCAGGGCTCGCGACGATCCTGCACGTCGCGCTCGAGTGCCACGAGTTCTACGGCGACGTGCTGCTCGGAACGAAGAACGTGAAGGATCTCTGGGATACCGTGAACGATCTGTCGTACGGGCTCGGCGGCGTCTTGATCTACACGGTGCTCTTCCGGCGATTTGGATTCACACGGCGACGGCGCGCGAAGCCGGACAAGAGGACGGCAAGCTCGCGTCGATAACTCTTCTCACGACGTCGTCGCTCAGCTAGGTTCGCGCTCGAGAGAGCGAGACGGCCGACTAGTTTGTCGGGGAAGGACTCGGGCGGCCCCGCTGCGGAACGATGAGGTCGTCGCCGAAGATCTTTGAGCGGGGGACCTCGTCGAGGAAACGCTGGATACCGTTCACGATGCCTGAGGCGACATCATCGGCGCGGTTCACCATCAGATCACGATCGTGATCGCTCGAGAGAAATCCCATTTCGAGGATCGCCGCGGGCGTATGCGCCGCTGCGGCGTGCTGGTAACGGCCCCAATTGAAAGCGTAATAACCAGTCATCTGTCTCGAGATTCCAGTTGCATCCCACTCAAGACCGGTGGCCTTCGCGTACTCATCGCGCAAGAGGCTCACGAGCCTGTCCTCGTACGGGCCGCGTCGCGATCCGCGGGCGATCTTGAATCCGCTCTTCTGCTCGGTCTCGTCGCCGTCCCCATGCAGCGACACGAAGACGTCGGCCAGATATCCCGGCGGCACCGTCGTCGGGATGATGTCCACGACATACCCACGCGCGACCAGCTGCGCCTTCACGCGCTGCGCGATGTCGAAGTTCACGTCCACTTCCCGCACACCCGCCCAGCTCGTCCCGGTCTGGAACGTGATCCGCGTACCGAGCTCGGCCGGGACCTTGTCGGTGTCGAGGTGCCCGACCTGAAGCCCGATGCGGCGCGGACCCGACGGCATCGCCGGCTTCGGGATGCGGATGCCGTTCTGCTGCACGATCGCGCCGCCGGGCGGTGCGAGCGCGACAGGCGGCACGCCGGGGATGTCGCGTGTTGGATCGAGATCCTCGGGATCGATGTCCTGCAGCATCGGCAGCGGTGCACCCGGCTGGACCGCCACGCCGCCGCCCGGCTGGGGGCCGGCGACGCCGGGGGCGATCGGGCTGCCGGCGGGATCGAGCACGCCGCACGACACCACCGACGCCGCGACCACGGCAAGGCCCGCGACGGCTAGGAGGAACAGGCGGCGCATCCTCATAAGGCTATTCGACATGAACGTGACTGACCCACTTTATCCACTGGAATCCGCGACGATCGGGCGCGATGAGACGCGCGGGATACCCGTGCGCGCTACTCAGGGTTTCGCCGCCGACATGCGTCGCGATCAGCAGACGCTCTGACTCCACGATGGGAAACGACCAAGCGTGCCCGGTCAGCGACACGACATCGACACGGCGCGCAGTAGGCCGCACACCGTGGCGCGCCAGCAGCTCCGACAGCGTTACGCCTCGCCATCGCTGCTCGGTCCACCAGCCGCCGGTGCAATCCAGCACCGCATCGCGCTCGGTCGACGGCAGAGCGAGCAGCGTTTCGTGATCGATCGCCCCGGGTCGAGCGACCGCGCCGTCGATCCGCATACGCCAGGACGCAACGTCGATCTCCGGCACCGCATCGAACGCCCAGATCGTGACCGGAAAGTCGTTGCCGCTGAAGGCAGCGGCCGCGCGCGACCCGGTCGCCCGGCGCGCGAGGCCGACGCGGTCGAGCACCGCGGTGGCAGCGACGGCCCCAACACCGAGCGCGAACGCGCGCAGGGCGGCGCGGCGGCCGCCGAGATCGTTGATCGGAGGACGCGACTCCCACCGGCGGGCGGCGTGCGCGAGCATGAGCGGAACGAGGGCGATCCCGACCAGGACGTGCACGTTGAGCAGTGAGTACGACAGCGGCCGATCGAACGACACGATGCCGATCGTCCATGCCAGACCGAGGCCCAGCACGAGGAGCAGTGCGACCGACGCGACGGCGCCGATGGCGATGCTCGCGGCGTCGCCCGCTCGCACACGTCGTCGGACGGAGCGCCGTGCGATCCCGTACTTCCATGCGAGGGCGAGGATCACGCCGATGCCCGCCACGCGATGCAGGATGATCAGCGCGTCGGCGACGGCGGGCGGCGCGATCCACGCGAGGAGGCCGGTCGCCACGAGCGTCGGAACGACGGCGAGCAGCGCGAGGTTGACCGACCGCCGCGGCATCACGCAATGCTACCGGCGGCCATGAGGGAGACTGACCGCGTGGAACGGGACGAGCTCGTCTACCTGAGCCGCGATCCGGTGAATGCCGAGACGCCGCTCGAGAAGCAGACCGGCGTGATCACGCCCGCGTCTCGCCACTACGTCCGCGATCACTTCGCGCGGCCTGATGCGCCCGAGCGGCTCGCGGTCGACGGCGCGGTCCGCACGCCGCTCGACCTCGGCCTTGACGACATTCGATCCCTACCCGCGCGCTCGCTCGTCGTCACGCTCGAGTGCGCGGGCAACGGCCGCGCGTTCCTCGACCCACCTGCTCCCGGCGAGCAGTGGCGCATCGGCGCCGTCGGCACCGCCGAGTGGACCGGGACGCCACTTCGCGTGGTGCTCGAGATGGCCGGACCGCTGCCGAGCGCGATCGAGGTCCTCTGCAGCGGCGCCGACACGGGTACGCCCGCCGACGTCGGACGGCCCATCGCGTACGAGCGCTCGCTGCAGCTGGCCGACGCGATGCGAGAGGACGTGCTGCTCGCATACGCGATGAACGGCGCCGACCTCCCCGCGGCCCACGGCGCGCCGCTGCGACTGATCGTCCCGGGGTGGTACGGCATGGCGTCGGTGAAGTGGCTCGCGCGCCTTCGGGCGCTCGAGCGCAGGTTCGACGGCTTCTTCCAGGCGCAGCGCTACGTCGTGGAGGACCGGCCGCTGCGCGAGATCGCGCCGCGCGCGGTCATCACGCATCCAGTCGACGGACAGCGCCTGGCGCTCGGTCCTCTCAGCGTGTCGGGCTACGTGTGGAGCGGTCGCGGCGATGTCGCCGGCGTCGAGGTATCGGACGACGGCGGGGTCAGCTGGCGGGACGCGTCGCTCGGCCCGGCGCGGTCGCGTTACGCGTGGCGGCAATGGCAGGCCGAGGTCGTGCCCTCCACCACGGGGGCGCTCACGCTGCTGGCACGCGCCGTAACGGCGGCCGGGGTCACGCAACCGACGGTCCCGGTCCGCACGACGCTCGGGTACGAGAACAACGCGGCCCGTCCGGTGCGCGTGGAGATCGTCTAGCCGGAGGCGGCGGCCTGGGCCGTGAAGCGCTCGCGAAGATCCAACGTGAAGCCGGTCTCGATCAGCGGCGCGAGGACCGGTGCCGTGCGGATCACCTGATCCAGTAGAGCCTGTGCGCCGACGACGTTGGACTCGGCGCCCGAATGCTCGTTCAAGACGCCATCGTCGATCCCGTCGTACACGCGCCCTTCCTCGCGGTCGTATACCGCACGCCGCGCCGGGTTGCGGCCGTCGAACCAGCCCCGGGCCATGCGCCAGAGCTCGTCGAAGCGGCGCTCGCCCGTGCTCGCCCGGAGACGCTCCGTCGCATACACGGCCGACGCGACCCCGTAGGGCTGCACCGTCGGCGCGTCGAACCCTGAATCGATCTGCGGCGCGAGGTAGGCCAGGGCACTCTCTCGCGCCACCGCGACAAGATCGCCGCGGCCCAGGAGATCTCCGGCCTCGGCGAGGACGCCCTCCTGCAGATGCGCCCACAGGTGGGGCTCGGTCTGGTCCGGATTATCGAGGAGCACTCGGTCGATCCGGCACGCGGCGATCTCGTCGCACCACACCGACACGTCGTCCCGCAGCTCGGGGAACAGCCCAGCGCCGAGCAGCTCGAGCGCGGTGAGGACGTGGATCGAACGGACATCTGCCGGGACGTCGCGCGCGGCGCGGACATGCGCGAGACCACGTTCGAGCGCCTCGTGCGCCTCCGGGACACGAAGGACGACCGTCGCGCGTGCGAGCGCGCGGACGCCGCGCGCGTGCCAGAACCCGCCGCCCGGGAACGACGTGACGCCGCTCTCGTTCTGCTCGCCCGACCAGTCGGAGATGAAGTTGATGAAGCGGCCGTCGCGAAGCTGCATGTAAAAGAGGAAGTCGAGCAGCCCGAGGGCCCACTCCCGCATGCGCGAGAGGCCGGTCGCGGCCCAGACGTCGCTCAGCAGGATGACCGCCCGCGCCGCGTCGTCGACGCATGCGACGCCCTCATAGCCGCGCTCCGCCGCGGGGATCGTTCGGTCGGCGGCGTCGGCATACACGGCGATGGCGCAGGCATGTTCGCCGGCGGCCTCGACCGGCACGGTCAGACGTGCGAGCTGGCGCAGCACTAGACCCGCACGAGCCGCTCGTGCGCGCCCTGCCAGGGCTCGAGGCTGTTGACGATGTCGCTCACGTCGAAGTCGGCCGCGGCCACCACGGAGTCGGCGGCCCCGTAGTACATGCGGATGCGTCCGTCGCCGAGCTCGACGTGACCACACGAGAAGATCGTCTCGTTGAACAGACCGGTGCGCTCGAACGGTTCCAAAGGCTCGAGGATCGGCTGCGCCGAGCGCGCGAGGACCTTGCTGGGGTCGTCCGCGTCGAGAAGCACCGCACCCATGGCGTACCGCGTGTTCCGATCGACGCCGTGGTACAGCTCGAGCCACCCGTCGGCGACGCGGAATGGCACCGCGGAGGCGCCGGTCCGGAGCTCGTCCCAGTACTCCCACCGCGGGAGACACACCACCTCGTGCCCGCCCCACGAGCGCATGTCGTCACTGAACGCGATCCAGATGCCGAAGATCCGGCTGAAGGACTGGGGCATCGGACGCGTCAGCGCGACGTAGCGGCCACCGACCTTCTCCGGAAAGATGACGACGTCCTTGTGGTCGGGCAGGAAGATGACGCCCTGACGCTCGAAGCTCCGGAAGTCCTTCGTCGTCGCGAGGCTCGTGGTGATCCCCCAGCGCGATACCGAGACGTAGGTGATGTGCCAGAGCCCGTCGATGAACGTGGCGCGCGGGTCTTCGACGCCGTACTCCTCCATGTCGGTCTTCGGCGCGATCGCCGGGGTCTCGTCGATCGTGAAGTTGATGCCGTCGGTGCTGCGCGCGACGCGGAGGTGCGAGATCTGCGCGAGGAAGTCGATGTAGCCCTCGTTCGTCATCCGCAGGTTCCCCGTCGCGTTGCGATACCGGATGGACCGCGGATCGCGCAGGTCGAGGCCCGGCAGGTTCGCCGGAATGTACGCGACGACGACGCGCGGCTCGCCGTCGCGTGCGTCGAGGAAGGCCATACCGACCAGAGGCTCTTTGCGGTAATGCGCGGGCAGCGGTCGGAGGATCGGATGCGGTGCGTCCATGTCGAGCGTCAACGCATCGGGTCCCGGGTTCACATCGGTCCGCGGACGCTCCGCGACGCGCAGGAGTAGGACGATCTCGCGACCGACCCGTGCTGCCGCGGCATTGAATACCGAGACGACCTCGAGCGTGGGC
>DATEDV010000373.1:0-10664 GCA_035281485.1 Candidatus Limnocylindria bacterium
GTCGACCGCGTACGCGGCGCAGCCGGCGGCGATGTAGCGCGACTCCGGGTGACCGGCCGCGAGCATCCCCGGCACGTTCTTCTTCCAGCGCGTGTGCATGAGGCGCCGCTTGTCGCCCGAGGGCGAGAACGTCGTGACCGCGCCGTATGGCGTCTGGCTCGAGAGCTGGATGTCGGTGTTCGCGTACGACTCGTTGTCGTACAGGAGCACGAGGCAGTTGTAGTCCTTGTGCGTGAGCGTCGCGGAGATGGCGCCGATACCCATGTCGGCGCCGCCGCCGTCGCCGCAGAACGCGATGACGTTGATCTTCTCGTTCTTCAGCTTGCCCTTGCGCATGAGCACCTTGAGCCCGGCCGCGGTGCCGAGCGCGGCGGAGCCGGACGCCCCGAGCTGCGTGTGCATCCACGGCACGACCCAGGGCGTCGTGTAGTAGGTCGTGTTCGCGACGTACATGCAGCCGGTCGAGCCGAGCACGATCGTGCGCGGACCCGAGGCCTTCACCATGTGGCGCATCACGAGGGCGGACTCGCAGCCCTGACACGTGCGGTGCCCGGATACGAAGAGCTCCTCGTACGGGACGTCTTTGACGCCCTTGATCTGCGGCAGCTGCTGCGCGGGGGCGATCTCTGTCGTCATCTCTTTACTCCCGTACGCCGATCCAATGGCACGCGTCGCCGGCGGCGAGGTCGCCACTGGCTGCGGCCATGGTCTTCTCGAAGATCTCGGTCGCCATCGGCTGCTCGATCTCACGGCCACCCAGGCCCGCGATGAAGCCGACGATGACCGGACGTTTGTTCTGCGAGTACAGGGCGGAGCGGATCTCGTTGTAGAGGACGCCGCCGTAGTACGGCGAGCCGAAGCTGTAGTCGCGGTCGATCACGCCGACCGCCTTGAAGCGGCTGAGGCTCTTCACGACAGCCTCGGTCGGGAACGGCCGGAACCACTTGAGACGCACGAGCCCGATCTTGAGCCCGCGCTCCTTGCGCAGCCGTCGGATCGCGACCTTCATCGGCAGCGAGAGCGTCCCCTGGCCGATCACGACGAACTCGGCGTCCTCGGTCATGTACTCATCGAGGAACGGGCTATCGCCGCCGCGGCCAAAGATGCGCTTGAAGTCATCGTGCGCCTCCTTGATGACAGTGAGCGCGTTGCGCATCGCGGCGTCGTTCTGCCGGCGGATCTCCATGAGCCAGTCCTGGTCGACCTGTGGCGCGATCGTGATCGGGTTGTCGGGGTGCAGCAGGCGGTCGCCGAGGTCGAACTTCGGCAGGAACTTGTCGACGGCGGCCTGGGTCGGGATCTTCACGATGTGCTGCGAGTGGGTGAGGAACGCGCCGTCGAGGCCGATCGCGACCGGCAGCGAGACGCGCTTGTCCTCGCCGACGCGCCACGCCATGAGCGCGAGGTCGAGCGCCTCCTGCGCTGTCTCGGCCCACGGGAGCAGCCAGCCGAGGTCACGCACTGCGAGCGAGTCGTTGTGCTCGGTGCCGAACGCGCCGGGGTCGTCCAGCGCGCGGTTGCCGCAGATCGCGACGACCGGGAGCCGGAGTCCCGCGGTGACCGCGATCGCCTCGAAGGCGTAGAACCAGCCGACACCCGAGGAACCGACGAACACGCGCGAGCCGACGGCGCACGCGTGCTTCACGATCTCGAACTGGCTGTGCTCGCCGTCGGCGACGATGTACTCGACGTCCATCTTCCCCGCGGCGATGAGCTTCGCCGCGGCCTGCATCACGCCGTCGTACGGGCGGATGGGATAGGCCGCCATGACGTCGACGTCGGCGAGGCGGATCGCTTCGGCGATGGCCTCGCAGCCCGTCGCGAGCTGCTCGGTCTCGATCTCACTTGACTCTTTGGGCTTGACCTCGACGACCATTACTCATCACCTCCGGCGGATGTCGGCGGGTTCGCCGCGGGATTCGCGTTGGGCGGCGCGGCGCCGGCGGTCACCTTCTTGGGGTCCGCGGAGACGCCGCTCATGTCCTCGAACCAGGCGTTGTAGGCGGGGCGGTCCTGCTTCCACATCTGCCACTTGTCGGTGTTGTCGGTGAACTTGAGCTCGTCGACCATGACGATGCAGTCCTTGACCGGGCAGACCTGCGCGCAGATGCCGCAGCCGATGCACGCCTCGTAGACGACCTCGTAGTGGCCCTCGGGCGTGACCTCGAAACACTCGTCTGGACAATCGAGCCAGCACATCGTGCATTTGATGCAGGTGTCGAAGTTCACGACCGGCCGCATCGTGCGCGCGGTGTACTTCTTGTAATAGGGATTGCGCTCGCCGGGCTTGCGCGCGTCGACGACGATGCCCGGGCGCATTCCCGTCCAGCCGGGCTTGGTGAACTGGAGCACCTCGTGGCCGCCGGTGCCCTCGCCGGCCTTGACCGGCCGCATCGCGGTCGAGTCGTAGCCGTACTGCACCGATGCGACCGCGGACTGATCGCCCTTCGCGAGCTCGAGCGACGCGCTCTTCGCGTCCTCGAGCGAGATCCACTGCGGAAGGATCTTCGCCAGCGCGCCGAGCACGCGGAAATCCGTGTGGTCGTCCTTGTACACCCAGAGACCGGCGAACGATGCACCACCCGGCACGATGCCGAGTGTGTACGGCCGCTCCGCCTTGTCGGTCTGCGCCAGGACCTCGTCGGCCGTCTTGTCCGACGTGACGAGCAGCCAGCCGTTCGCGCGAACGGGCTTCCAGATCGGCTGCCGGCCGTACCAGGCCCACGACTCGACGCCCTTCACCAGGGTGTCGTCGACCGCGATGCTCACGTCGACCACGCTCGGCTCGTACTTCGCCATCGACGCCTCGAGCTCGAGCTCGTCGGCGGCGACGACCGCGAACTGCTTCGCGGGCACGCCGTTGCGCTCGGGCGAGTCGCCGTAGCGGGCGAATGCCGTGCCGGTGTGACCCTTCTTACGGGCCGCGAGCACGACCGAGCGGCAGATGCGCTGCGCCAGCGTCTTCTGGAAGATGCCTCGGTAGACGACCTCGATGGAAACGCTGCGGTCCTCAGCCATTGCGACCTCCAAGCAGCTTCAGGATCCCTTCACCGACGGCGCGGATGTGGTCGGCGGACGCGGTGCGCGCCGCCTCGGCGTCGCGCCGGGTGAGTGCGTCGAGGATGCGCCGGTGCGCATCCAGCGAGGTGTGCGCGCGCTGGTTCGTCTGGAGCCACTGCTCGCGCGACGCGCGGAGGACGTCCCAGACCACCGCGAGCATCGTGGTGAGCAGCTCATTCTTCGCCGCGTCCCCGATGACCTCGTGGAAGCGGATGTCCTCCTCCACGTAGCCCTCGCCCGCCGCGACCTTGCGCTCCTGGGCCGTGAGGATCTCGCCGAGCTCGCGCAGCTGCGCGTCGCTGATGCGCGTCGCCGCGAGCGCGGCGAGCGCGGGCTCGATCAGCCCGCGGAACTCGATGACGTCGGGAAGGCTGTGCCCGCGGGCGATGAGGCTCTGGAGCGGGCGCACGAGATCGTCGGGCGCGACCTGGCGTACGAACGTACCGCCGCCGGCGCGCGTCTCCACGACGCCGAGGAGCTCGAGGGTCCGGAGGGCTTCGCGGACCGAGGCGCGCGAGACCTGGAACTGCTCGGCGAGAGCGCGCTCAGGCGGGAGCTGGTCCCCCGGCCGGAGCTCGCCTCGCTCCAGGAGCGTCTCGATCTGCTCGACGATGCCCTGGTAGAGCTTGCTGCGCCGGATGGGCTCGATGACGGCCAGTTCGGACCTCCCCAGATGGCTGGTCAGGTGGTCTGACCAGACGTACCGCGAAGCCTAAGACGGCGCCGCCAGGGCGTCAACGCCGCGGAGCTCGGTCCGGTGCCCGCGGCCGAGGATTCAGCGCGGCGCGAGCATGAAGGCATGGCGATGCCCGTCGAACGGGCGCTCGCTCAGGACACGGAGCGTGGACGCATCTACCCGCCGAAGGAAGTAGCCGAGCGGCACAGCGTTGCGCGAGCGCTCGAGGAAGATGTAGAGCCATTTGCCGTCGGCAGATGCCCTCGTCCATGCGATCCGGTTCTCGTACCAGTACGTCTCCATCTTGATGTCGTGTCCGCGGACGATCGCCTCGCTCACCGCAACGGCCACCATCCCGAGATACAGATACCGCTCCTGGCCGCCCTCGTCGACCGTCGTGCGGCGCGCGTGCGCGTAAAGTGTCTGTCCGTCAAGGGAGAACATCGCGTTGACTGTCAGCGACTCATCGAGCGACTTCGCGGCGGCGACGGATGGAGCGAAGATCCGGTCGAGCAGCGAAGCGACGGAATACGACCGCTGAGATACGAGCCTGCCGGTCTGTGCTTGGATGATCCAGATCGCTCCTGTCCGTATCGTGTCCGCCGATCCGCCGACGATCGCGAGTTGATCGCCATCCGCCCTGAGCGCGAGGGCGGGCGCGATGCGCGACCGCAGTTCCACGCCGTCGACGATCCGTCCGGTCCTCCACTCACCCGCCAAGAGCGACGGCACGCTCGTGCGCCAGAGCTCGTTCCCCGTCCGTAGGTCCCAGGCTGCGACGTCGACGGAGCGCGGCGCTGTCGCATTCGGATCCGCTTGACCAATCAAACGGTACTCACGGCGGATCAGTCGGTCGGTCGTAGACGCGATCGTGTCTCCCCGGACCGCGAAAGCCGGCTCGCGTTCGATGATCTTCCCGTTCGTCGCGTCCAGTACGAGACGCTCCGCGCTCGCGTCGCGGGGCGGCCACGTTCGCGCGTAGATGCGAGTGCCGTCGGCACTCAGATCATCAACGACGACAGGCACCTCGGGGCTGAACCGGCTCCGAAGCTCGCCTGTCGGCGCGTCGAAGACCGATATGTGGAGGTCGCGCGACAGTGCTGGGCTGCCGTACTCGTAGGTCGTGATCGCGATCCGGCGGCCGTCCAGCGATGCCAGCGCCGAAGTGATGTTGCCGGCGGCGCGTCCGATCTGAATGAGTGGAGTCGCCGATCGGTCAGCCAAGGTGAATGGATCGACGGCGATGAGCCCAGAACCATCAGTGGAAGCACTGAGATGCAGGGCCAGGTCGGTTGTCGGCTCGGTCGGAGGAATCTGTGCGGGTGCGCTGCAGGCGAGGACGGTTAGCAGCGCCGTCACGATCGGCCGCATACCACCTTTACACCGCGGCCTCCCATAGGTTCCCGGAGCCGATCTAAGCCTTGCCTTCCTTGGCATATGGGATCCCGTCAGCGGCGGGAGGCGTGGAGCGGCCGACGACGCCGGCCAGGATGACGATGGTGATGAGGTAGGGAAGCGCGGCGTACCAGAACGTCGGGATCGATCTCATCAGGGCGCCGAGCTCGCCCGCTGCAGGCTGGACGTTGACGATGATCCCGAACGCCGTCGCGGTGCCGAAGAGGAGTGCCCCGAGGAATGAGCCGATCGGGGTCCAGCGCCCGAAGATCACCGCGGCGAGCGCGATGAAGCCGCGGCCGCCGGTCATCCCATTCTGGAAGGAGCCCGTCGACTCGAGCGTGAGATACGCGCCCGCGAGACCGGCGAGCGCGCAGCCGATGATCACGTTCATGTAGCGCTGGCGGAACACGTTGATGCCGACGGTGTCGGCGGCCTTGGGATGCTCCCCGACCGCGCGGGTACGCAGGCCCCACCGCGTGCGAAACAGCGCGAACTGTGAGACGAGCACGAGGACGATCACGCTCATCGCGATGGGCCCCTGTTCGAGGAACATCGCGAGTACCGGACCCACCAGCGGGAGCGAGACGATCTGGTCGGGCAGATGGAGCGGCTCGATGACGCCCGCACCTCCGCGACCGGACGGCGTGATGATCAGCCGGTTGAGATAGCCGGTGACGCCGAATGCGGCGATGTTCATCATCGTTCCGGCGATGATCTGATCCGCGCGGATGCTGACCGTCAGCCACGCGTGCAGTAGCCCCAGCAGCGCGCCCGTGAGGATCGCGACGCCGATGCCGAGCGTGACCGCGACCGGCGTCCCGAGCGTCTCGTGCAGCGCGAACCCGGTGAGATATCCGAAGAACGCCGCCATGAGCATGATGCCTTCGATGCCGATGTTCACCACGCCCGAGCGCTCGTTCAGCACGCCGCAGAGCGCGCCGAGCGCGAGCGGCGTCGCGAGCGCGAGGATGATCGGCAGAAGGTCGGGCAGCACGGTGAAGACGTAGACGGCGAACTCCCACAGCAGCCGCGGGATCGCGAGAAGGTCCATCAGCGCGCCGTGCTCGCCGGTGGCGCGCCGCCCCAGGAGCCCGTGACCGTCGCCATCTCCGCGATCTCGGGCTTCGGCGCGCGCGTGCGGAAGACGCGGCGGACGATGACGTCGGCCGCCAGGAAGAGGATGACGAGCGCCTGGATGATGTCGATGACCTCGATCGGCACGCTCGTTTCGATCTGCATGAGCGGAGCGCCGGCGCGGAACGCGCCGAAGAGAAGCGCCGCGAAGAGGATGCCGACCGGATCGGACCGGCCGAGCAACGCGACGGCGATGGAGTCGAACCCGACCGAGGCGGTGATCCCCGGCGCGTAGAAACCGATCACGCCGAGCATCTGGATCGCGCCCGCGAGGCCGGCCAGCAGCCCCGAGATCGTCATCGTGAGCGCGGTGATGAAGATGGGACGCATGCCGGCGTAGCGCGCCGCGCTCGGATTGACGCCGACGGTGCGGATCTCGAATCCGAGCGTCGTGCGGTCGAGGATCCAGCGTATGACGAAGATCGAGGCGATCGCGAAGCCGATCCCGAGGTGAAGGTTGCGGCCTGCGAGGATCGGAAGCGCGCTCTGCCCGATGTCGCCGGTGCGCGGGAAGGTGAAGCCCGGGGCGCGGACGACATCGTTGACGGCCCAGGTGAGGAGGAGGACGGCCGCGTTGTTGAGCATGATGGTGGTCACGACCTCGTGGGCGCCGGTGCGCGCCTTGAGGTAACCGGGGATGAAGCCGTACACCGCGCCGCCCAGCGCCCCGGCCAGCATCGCGAGCGGCATGCCGACGATCGTCGGCGCGGTCGAGAGCGCGGCGCCGGTGACGGCCGCGGCGAACGCGCCGACGAGGAACTGCCCCGCGACGCCGATGTTGAAGAGGCCGGCCTTCAGGCCGAGGCCCACCGCGAGCCCGCCGAACATCAGCGGCGCCGCCGCCACGAGCGTGTTGTTGATGCCGTTGACGCTGCCGAATGCGCCGGCGAGGAGGCTGGCGTAGGCGCCGAACGGCAGCAGCGGATCGAAGCCCGTCTCCGTGAACGCGCTCGAGATGATCACGACGACGGCCGCGACAGCGAACGCCAGCAGGATCGAATAGACGGGGATCTGGGCGACGCCCCACCACGGCGCAAGACGCGGGCGCAGCGTCTTCACTTGCGGGCCTCGCCGGTGGCCATGAGCATCCCGACCTTCTCGCGCTGCGCGTCGGCGGCGGCGAAGTCGCCGACGATGCGACCGCGGTACATGACGAGGATGCGGTCCGAAAGGTCGAGCACCTCATCGAGCTCGGCGGAGACGAGCAGTACCGCCACGCCCGCGCTGCGTCGCGCGATCACCTGTTTGTGGATGAACTCGATGCTGCCGACATCCAGCCCGCGCGTCGGCTGGTCGATGACGAGCAGCTTCAGGTCGTGTCGGAATTCGCGCGCGACGACGACCTTCTGCTGATTGCCGCCGGAGAGCGTCGCGGCGGAGACGTTGATCGATGACGCTCGGACGTCGAACTCCTTCGCCAGTCGTGCCGCGTCGGCCCGGATCGGCTCGTCCTGGCGCATGAATCCGCCCAGGCCGCCCGCGTACGGCACCTCGGCGTAGCGGGTCAGGACGAAGTTGTCGGGAAGCCGGTATGGCAGGACGAGGCCGAACCGTTGCCGGTCGGCCGGCACGAAGGCCATGCCGAGGTCGCGGCGCGCCTCGACGCTGAGACGGGTGATCTCGCGCCCGAGAAGGCTGATCGTGCCCGCGAGCGGCTTGCGCAGGCCGACGATGCATTCGACCAGCTCGTCCTGCCCGTTGCCCCCTACACCGGCGATACCGACGATCTCGCCCGCGCGCACCGCGAGATCAACGCCTCGCAGCACCTCGTGGCGTCGGTCGTCCGCTGCGCGCAGGCCGACGACCTCGATCACGACGCCACCAGGACGCGACTCTCCACGGTCGACGCGCAGCGACACGGCGCGGCCGACCATGAGCTCCGCGAGCTCCTCCTCGTTGGTCTCAGCTGGCACGCGGCTGCCCACGACCTTGCCGCGCCGGATCACGGTGATGCGGTCCGCGATCTCGAGGACCTCGTCAAGCTTGTGGCTGATGAAGATGATGCTCGTCCCGTCCTCGCGCAGCCGGCGCAGCACGCCGAAGATCTCGCGCGTCTCCTGCGGCGTCAGCACCGCGGTCGGCTCGTCGAGGACGAGGATGCGGGCGCCGCGGTAGATCGCCTTGAGGATCTCGACCCGCTGCTGCTGACCGAGCGAGAGCTGGTCGATCCGCGCGCCGGGATCGATCGCGAACCCGAGTCTTTCGGCGAGCTCGCGGATGCGCCGCTCGGCGGCGCGCATGTCGAGGATCTGTCCGCCCTGCGTGATCTCCTGTCCGAGGACCACGTTCTCCGTGACGGTCAGGACGGGGACGAGCATGAAGTGCTGGTGGACCATGCCGATCCCCCGCGCGATGGCGTCGGCCGGATCGCGGATCACGACGGCCTCGCCATCGATGCGGATCTCGCCCTCGTCCGGCGTGACGAGTCCGTAGAGGACGTTCATGAGCGTCGACTTGCCGGCGCCGTTCTCGCCGAGGAGCGCGTGGATCTCGCGCGCCTTCAGATCGAGCTCGATGTGGTCGTTCGCCAACGTCCCCGTCGTGAAGCGCTTGGTGATGCCGTGCATCTCGAGCACCGGCGTGTTGTCGCTCATGCCCTCACTCAGATACGAAGCGGGCCGACCCGATCGGCCGGCCCGCTCCGAGATCGCCGCTCAGGCGCGTGTCACGGGATCGCCTTGAGCTTCCCCGACTTCATGTCCGCGAGTGCGGTCTTGAGCTTCTCCTCGAGTCCGGCCGGGACCGGGCTCAAGTTACGGATGGGCGAGTAACCGATGCCATCGTTCGTCGCGTTGTTGAAGAAGTTGCCGCCCTCCTTGCCCTTGTCCTTGAAGCGCTTGATCGCGTCACGCACGGCGTTCTGCAGCCGCTTCTCGGCGCTGGTGATCGTGCAGTCCTTGGTGGCGGGCAGCGACTGGTACTGGTCGACGTCGACGCCGATCCCGTAGATCTTCGCGTTGCACGCGGCACGCAGCACGCCGGCTCCGGTGAGCCCGGCGACCTGGAAGACCACGTCGATGCCGTTCCCGACCATCGTTCGCGCGGCGGCCTCGCCCTTGTCGGGTGCGTTGAAGTCCTCGACGTAGACCGAGGTGACCGCGACGTTCGACTTGACCGACTTCGCGCCGTTCTCGTAGCCCTTGATGTAGTTCACGACCGGTGGAACGTCGGAACGGCCACCGACCGCGCCGATCTTGCCGCTCTTGGTGATCGTGCCGGCGACGATGCCGGCGAGGTACCCGGCCTGGCCCTCGTCGAACAGCAGGCCCTGGTAGTTGGCCGGCGCCGGATCCGCCACGAACTGGTCGACGCCGTAGAACTGGATGTTCGGGTTCGCCTTCGCGGCGGCGAGCGTGTCCGTGCCGATGAGGAACCCGACCGTGATGATGATGTCGTACGCCTGGTCGATGAGCGTTTGAAGGTTCTGCTTGTAGTCCGCGATGTCCTTGGTGACGATGACCTGCGGCTTTGGTGCTCCGATCGCGCTGGCGCCGTCCTGGACGCCCTTCCATGAGAACTCGTTGAACGACTTGTCCTCGAGCTGCCCGATGTCGGTCACCATGCCGATCTTGAGACTGCTTCCGGTCCCCGGGATCACGCCGCAGGCCGCCACGATGAGCCCGACGGCGACCGGGATCGCAAGGAGACGCTTCATGGATCGTCCGACCTCCCTCTCATACGCGTCGCGCGGCGCATGGAAGCCGCTCACAGCGCGACGGCGGGATTCTAGTGCCGCGCGGTCAGGCTCTGCTCTGATGACCTGCGCCTTGGGCTCTGGCTTTCTGGAGCGGCTGTCGCCGCTTCATCAGTGGACGGGCGGCGGCGTCGCCCCGTGCGGGAACGCGACGACGTAGATGATGAACGCGGCGTAGAAGATACCCAGCGAGCTGAGCTCGCGACCCGAGATCGCGCCGCCGGTGCGCAGGAACACCTGCAGCAGCAGCCCCGCACCGATGGCGATCGCGGCCGACGCGATCGCGAACTCGTTGAGGACCCACGGCGTGAACCACAGGCCGACGGCGACGGGGATGCAGGACTGGAACACCATCGCGCCGCTGATGTTCCCCATCGCGAGCGTGTCCTTGCGCTGCCGGATCCAGATGACGCTGTTGAACTTCTCGGGCAGCTCAGTCGCAAGCGGCGCGATGATGAGCGAGAGCACGAGCGGCGGTACGCCGAGAAGCGTCGCGAAGTTGCCGATCTGATCCACGAAGAGGTTGGCTCCGAACACGATCGCGGCGAGAGCCACGAAGACCTGCAGCAGGATCGCGCGCGTCTTCGGCGTGTCGAGCCGGCGCTGGAAGTACAGGGGACTCTTTCCCTCGGTGCTCTCCATGCGTGGATCGCTTGCCGTCTGCCGCACGTACAGCACGTAGGCGAGGACGAGCGCGATGCC
>DATEDV010000374.1:0-4285 GCA_035281485.1 Candidatus Limnocylindria bacterium
CACAGCACCGTCGAGTACGCGGTCGACGTGGCGCTCGCCGCCCGAGCGAAGACGCTCGTTCTCTTCCACCACGATCCTGATCGCGACGACCGCGGCGTCGACGACCTGATCGCCGTCGCCGCGAGCCGCGTCATGGCGACCAAGCGAGCTCTGCGCATCGTGGCGGCGGCGGAGGGCGAGGACCTCGCCCTCGCCGAGGGACCGTACGCGCGCACGACAGACGTGGATCCCGCGCCGGCGCTGATGCCCGACCGCGCGCGCATCCTCGTGGCCGATGACGACGTCGCCCTCGTGCGCATCCTCGAGGCCGTGCTGCGCGGGGATGGCTACGACGTCGAGGTGGCCTTCGACGGCGAGGAGATGGTCGGCAAGGCGAGCGCCGCGGCGTACGACCTCGTCCTCGTCGACATCACGATGCCGAACCTCGACGGTCTGGCGGCATGCAAGCGCTTGCGAGCGCTCGAGGGCTACCGCGATACGCCGTTCGTCGTTCTCACGGCGCGGACGAGGGAGGACGACATGGCCGCGGCCTTCGAGGCCGGCATCACCGACTACATCCGCAAACCATTCGCGTTGCCGCAGGTCCGCGCTCGCGTACGCTCATGGCTGGCGCGCAGCGCGGCGCGGACGGTGTGAGCCCCGGCGCCGTGTGGACCGTATAGCAAGTCGGAGAGCACGAAAGGGGGACAGACACGACCGTGGGCGAGCTCAACGAGACCCAGCGCTATCTCATCGACGAACACATCGAGGAGTACCAGGAAGGCCTGATCTCGCGCCGGGAGCTGTTGCGCAGGGTGACATTGATCTCCGGTAGCGCCGCGATCGGCGCCGCGATCGTGGCCGCGTGCGGACCCGCACCCGCCCGCACGAGCCCGACGCCGCCCCCCGCCGCGGCGACGCAGACGGTCACTCCGACCGCCGGACCGTACGCCACACCTCCGCCACAGGCCACGACCGACGGCGTCACCGTGAAGCCGGACGACCCGCGCATCATGGTCTCGAAGCCGGAGCTGAAGGGCGCGGATGGCGCCAACCTCATGGCGTACATGGCGAGGCCGGCCCTCGGTGTGCGCGCTCCAGGCGTGGTGGTGATCCACGAGAACCGCGGGCAGACGCCGCACATCCAGGACGTCGTGCGCCGCGTCGCCACGGCGGGCTTCGTTGCGATCAACATCGACCTCGTCGCGCGTGCCGGCGGCTACGAGAAGCTCACGGACCAGGCGGCATACAACGCTGAGCTCGGAAAGCTCACGCCGGCGGGAAAGCTCGCGGACCACGCCGCGACGATCGCGTTCCTCAAGCGAGAGTCGAGCGGTCAGATCGGCGTCACCGGCTTCTGCTTCGGCGGTGGCGAGACCTGGAGCATCCTGACGTCGCTCAATCCGGACGTGAAGGCGGCGGTGCCCTACTACGGACCGCAGCCGGCGAACTACGCGGAGCTGGCGAAGACGAAGGCCGCCGTGTACGGCGTGTACGCGGAGATGGACACGCGCATCACCAGCAGCATGCAGCAGATGGATCAGGAGCTGAAGAAGTCGGGAGCTCCGTACAAGCTCGAGTCTTACCCTGCCGTGAACCACGCGTTCCACAACGACACGGGGACGCGGTACGACGCCGCGGCGGCACAGAAGGCTTGGGTCGCGACGATCGAGTGGTTCAGGAAGTACCTGGTCTAGCGAGCTCGCAGCCCTAGCGGCCGCTTCGCGACGTCACGGAGCGGCCGCTATTTCTTCTCCAGCATCGCGCGAAGTGCCTCGCGGCCTTGCGGCGTCGCCTTCGACTTCTCCGGGACGATGATCTTCGGCTCCTCGGGCTTGGGCGTCCCACCGTGGAGGTTCGTCGCGTCACCGCCGGCCTTCTTGATCGCCTCCGCCTCCGCGTCGGGCGAGTCGAGACCGAGGACCTTGTCGACCGTCTTGCGGTTGCGGATCGAGCGCGCGAACGACGCGAGGACCAGCGGATCGCGCAACGCACGTGGGTCCTGCTGCGCGAGCGGCGTCATCGCCACCTGCGCCGCGAGCTCGTTCGAGCTGACGGTGATGCCTTCCTTCTTCGCGATGGCGTCCAGAACGAGGATCGACTTCGCGCGTCTCTCCGCGAGGGGCTTCCACTCGGCGCGGATCTCGTCCTCGGTCTTGCGCGCCTGGAGCAGGAACTGCTCGAAGGTGATGCCCTGCTCGCGCACGCGCGCCTTCAGGTCGGCCACCATGTGATCCAGCTCGTCCTGCGCGAGCACCTCCGGCACTTCGACGTTCGCCGTCGCCACCGCGTGTTCCAGCATCTTGTCGGCGGCGGCGTCGCGCGCCTCGTGGAACGCCGAGTGCGCGAGCTCGTTCTTGACCTCCCGACGCAGCTGGGTCAGGTCGCCCACGCCGACGGTCTTCGCGAAGTCGTCGTCGAGCGCGGGGAGGACCTTTTCCGCGACCTGGCTGGCCCTGATGCTGAAGACGCCCTTCTTGCCCCGCAGCTCAGCCGACGCCGTCTCGGATGAGAACTCGAGCTCGACCGTCTTGCCGTCGCCGGCCTTCATCCCGACGAACGCCTCGCCCAGTCCCGCGATCGACGTCGCGCGCCCGGCCTCGACGTGGGCGTTCCTCGCGAAGGGCGGCATCGTCTTGCCGTCGACGGTCACGTCGATGTCGACCATGAGGATGTCGCCCGTCTTCGCCGCGCGATCGACCGGCTGCAGCTGGGCATGCGTCTCACGCATCGCCTGGATCGTCTTGTCGATCTCCTCGTCGCTCGGCGGCCCGGGCTCGACGGTCGCCCCATGCGCGGTGTAATCGCCGAGCACGACATCGGGCCGGACCGTGACGGTCGCGGTCCAGCGCATCGGCTGACCCGGCTCGAGCTGCGTCAGCTCGACCCTGGGATCCTCGAGCGGCGCGAGGTCCTCGATCTCGACGATCTCGCGGTACGTCTGCTCGACGACGTCCTCCGCGGCCTCGGCCCACAGGTGCTCCGAGCCGTAGCTGCGCTCGTACATCGCGCGCGGCGCCTTGCCCGGACGGAAGCCGGGGATCTTCGCCTTCTGGTTATGGCGCTCGAAGACCCGGTCGGCCTGACGACTCAGCCGCTCCGCGTCGACCTCCACCTCGAGCGAGACTTTCGAGCCCGCGTCGCGGCGGATGGTGTGCCGGAACGACCGTTCGGTGGGCGCGGAGGTGGTGGGAGCGTCGGACATGGGACGGTCATAGTGTATTGCGGATGCACTTCTACGAGATCCACGAGGGCGATGAAGAGGTGGGCACCGCCGTCCTACTGGCTCACGAGTCGCGAATGGAGCCGATCGAATTCTTCGAGCTGGTGAAGAAGGCGCGGGCGCTCGTCCTCGACTCGTATGAGGAAGACACGTTGACCGAGGCGATCGCGAACGAGCTGCAGCGGTCGGCCGGCTTCACCCACGTCACGGACGACCTCCTCGTCGCATCGGTGAACGTGGACGAGACGGAGGCCAACACCTTCCTCCTCACCGAGGAAGGCGACACGCGCACGCTGTTCACGTCGCGCGAGGAGAACGGCGAGTCGAAGAACGGTGAGGAGGAGCGCGACAGCTAGTGGAACGCGTCGGCTTCGTCGGTACCGGCATCATGGGCGCGCCGATGGCGCGCAACGCGCTGAAGGCCGGCTTCACCGTCACGGTCGCGAACCGGACACCGGCGCGAGCGGAGCCGTTGGCGAAGGATGGGGCGACCGTCGTGAAGACCCCGCGGGAGGTCGCCCAGCGCTCGGACATCGTCGTGACCATGGTCCCGAACACGCCTGACGTCGAGGCCGCGGTCTTCGGAGCTGACGGCGTGGCCGCGGGCGCACGCGACGGCCTGCTCCTCGTGGACATGAGCACGATCTCGCCGGCGGCGACGCGCGACTTCGTGGCGCGCGCTGAGAGGAGCCGCCCGCCGTTCCGCTGGCTCGACGCGCCGGTTTCGGGCGGCGAGCCGGGCGCGATCGAGGCGCGCCTCTCGATCATGATCGGCGGCGACGCGGCCGACGTGGAGCGGGCCATGCCGCTCTTCCAGGCTCTGGGGAAGACCATCGTCCACATCGGCGACCACGGTGCGGGTCAGGCGTGCAAGCTCGCGAACCAGATCGCGGTCGCGCTCAACAACCTCGGTGTCTCCGAGGCGCTGGTGTTCGCGGCATCCCAGGGCATCGATCTCGAGAAGACGCGGCAGGTCATCGCGGGCGGTGCCGGATCCTCGTGGGCGATGCAGAACTACGCGCCGAAGATGCTCGCCGGCGACTTCCGGCCGGGGTTCATGGTCGATCTGCAGCAGAAGGACCT
>DATEDV010000375.1:0-13359 GCA_035281485.1 Candidatus Limnocylindria bacterium
TCGCGCTCGCGCTCTTCACGATCGTCGCGATGTCGAACGGGGTGAACCTCACCGACGGGATGGATGGGCTCGCCGGCGGCACCGCGGTCTTCGCGTTCCTCTCGGTCGCCTTCATCGCCGCCGCGCGTGGCTTCCCCTGGCTGGTCGTGTTCTGCGCGGCGATGGTCGGCGCGCTCCTGGCGTTCCTGTGGTTCAACGTGCACCCGGCCGAGGTCATCATGGGCGACACCGGCGCGCTCGCGCTCGGTGCCACGCTCGCCACGATCGCGCTCACCACGGGCTTCGTCCTGCTCCTGCCCGTGCTCGGCGTCATCTTCGTCGCCGAGACCGTATCGGTGATGATCCAGGTCGGCGCGTTCAAGCTCCGCGGCAAGCGCGTCTTCCGCATGTCGCCGCTGCACAATCACTTCGAGCTCATCGGCTGGGCGGAAGAGAAGGTCACGATCCGCTTCTGGCTGATCGCCGCGCTCGCGGGGATCGTCGCAGCGATCCTCGCCTTCGCGACGCCGCGATGAGCCGCATGATCCGCGCGCGCACGCCGAAGAAGGCCACGGCTGGCGGACCGAAGAGAGCGTGGCGCGGCACCTGGCTCGAGCGCGACGGGATGCTGTGGTCGCCGGCCCTGGAGTCGCTCGGCCTGGTCGCCGGTTTCACCACGAGGGCGCAGGGGAGCATGGCCGGATCGCGTCACCCGCTCGAGGAGCAGGCCCGTCACCGCGCCGAGCTCGCACGGACGCTGGGGTTTCCGGCGGTCGTGCGGGTGAAGCAGGTGCACGGCAAGGACGTCGTCCACCTGGACGGGCCGGTCGAGCCGTGGCCGACCGCGGACGGGATGTGGACCGATCGGAGCGGCGTGCTGCTGGGCGTCGCGGCGGCGGACTGCGTCCCCGTGCTCGTCGCCGATCCGTCGGGACCGATCGGTGCGGCGCATGCGGGCTGGCAGGGCACGACCCTCCGTGTGGCGGAGGCGCTGGTCGAGGCGATGGTCGCGGCGGGCGCGGCGCGCGAGCGGCTCGTGGCCGCGCTCGGACCGGCGATCGGCCCCTGTTGCTACGTCATCGACATGGAGCGCGCGACGATCGTCAACGAGCGCATCGGCGAGAGCTGTCTCCGGAAGGTGGGCGACCGGATCGTCATGGATCTCTGGGCGGCCAACACCGCGCAGCTGCGCGCCGCCGGAGTGACGCGCATCGAACGGTCGGCGGTGTGCACGCTGTCCGGCGGCGCCGATCTCTGGTCGTATCGCGGACGCGACGCCGACGGCATGTACGGAACGCAGCTCGGCTTCATCGGGCGGCGCGCATGACGCTCCGGTTCGACGCCGAGGTCGGACGCGAGGATTTCCGCGGACGTCGCGTCACGATCATCGGCCTCGGGAAGGGACGGACGACGGCGGGGCTCGCGAGGTTCCTCGTCGGGCTCGGCGCTCGCGTCACGATCACCGACGCGAAGCGTCGCGAAGATCTCGGCGAGGGTCTCGCGCGCCTCGGTGACACCGTCGATCGGGTCGAGCTCGTCCTCGGTCCCTCGAGTGACGACGCTGCGCTCGCGGACCCTGAATTCGTGTTCGTCATCCCGGGCGTCCGGCCGCGGTCGGCCACGATCCTGCGCGCCTCGCAGGGCAAGATCCCCGTGCTCACCGAGATCGGCCTCTTCCTCCGCCTGTGCCCGGCCCCGGTCGTGGGCATCACCGGCACGAAGGGGAAGACCACGACGACCACGATGATCGAGCGGATCCTCTCGCGCGGTCCACGGCGGACGGTGGTCGGCGGGAACATCGGTCGCTCCGTGATCGAGGAGCTCGACACGCTCGCGAAGAGCGACATCGTCGTCCTCGAGCTATCGAGCTTCCAGCTGGAGACGCTCGCGCGCAGTCCGCAGGTCGCGGTCGTGACGAACATCGGGGAGGACCACCTCGATCACCACGGCACGCGCGAGAACTACATCGCCGCGAAACGCAACATCGTCGCCTGGCAGGGCGCGCAGGACTTCGCGGTCCTCAATCTCGACGACCCCACCGCGGTGGCGATCCACACGGGCGCGACGTCGAAGCTTCGCGGATTCTCACTCACGCTGCATCCAAAGCACGGCGGCTTCCTCGACGCCGACGGCCGTCTGGTGCTCACCGACGGCGAGCGACGCACGCCGATCCTGGCGGCGAGCGAGCTGCGCGTGCCGGGTCGGCACAACGTGGCGAACGCGCTCGCGGCGGCGATCGTCGGTGGGATCTTCGACGTCGCACCGGACGCGATCGGGGAGGCGCTCCGCGGCTTCGAGGGCGTATCGCGACGTCTGGAGACCATCGCCGAGAAGGACGGCGTGACCTGGGTGAACGATTCGGCGGCGACGACGCCGGACGCGACCGTCAAGGCGCTCGAGACGTTCTCGCGGCCGGCGATCGTGATCCTCGGCGGCGTCGGGAAGGGCGCGGATTTCGGCTCGCTGGCCCGTGCCGTCGTGAAGCGCGCGCGCGCGGCGGTCCTCATCGGCACGTCGGCCGACGAGATCGCGGGCGCGCTCGATGCCGCCGGCGCGCGCGGCGCCGACGTCGCGGTGGAGCGCGCGGGGAGCCTCGAAGACGCGGTCGGCACGGCGCGGCGGCTCGCCCGCGCGGGCGACGTCGTGCTCCTCTCGCCCGCATGCGCCTCGTTCGACATGTTCTCGTCGGCCGACGAGCGCGGCGACCGTTTCACGGCGCTCGTGCGCGCGTTCACCGAGCCGATGCACGCATGAGACTGTTACCGCATTTCCCGCGAACGACGTCGTACGACCTCGTCCTGGTCCTCGTGGTCCTCATGCTCACGCTGCTCGGCATCGCGATGGTCTACAGCGCGAGCGGGATCAAGGCACTCGACGCGCTCGGCGATCCGCGCTACTTCCTGGGGTGGCAGTCGCTGTGGGCGCTCGTCGGTCTCGCGGGGATGGTGGCCGCGACGCGTATCGATTACCACCGCTACCGGGTGCTCGCGCTGCCGCTCCTGGCCGTCGCGGTCCTCCTGCTCGCGGTGGTGCTCATACCCGGCGTCGGCACGAACGTGAACGGAGCGTCGCGCTGGCTCCGCGCCGGACCCGTCGGCCTTCAGCCGGCCGAGCTCGCGAAGCTCGCGCTCATCCTCTATCTGGCGGCATGGCTCGGCGCGCGGCGCGACCGCATCGCGACGCCGGGTGTGATGGTCGGCGTGCTGGCCGTGACGGGGATCTTCACCGGCCTCATCTTCCTCGAGCCCGATCTCGGCACGACGATCGTCGTTGGCGCCATCGCGCTGGTCATGTACTTCGCGGCCGGGGCGCGACTGCGCGTATTCGCCGCCCTGGGCTCGCTCGCAGTCGTGCTCGCGCTGGCCGGCGCCGTCTCCAGCGAGTACCGGCTGCAGCGCATCCTGACGTTCCTCGATCCCTGGAGCGACCCGCGCAACAGCGGCTACCAGTCGATCCAGTCGCTGTACGGTCTGGCGCTCGGGGGCTTGTTCGGCGAGGGACTCGGCGCCGGCCGCGAGAAGTTCGGTTACCTGCCGTTCCCGTACACGGACTCGATCTTCGCGATCCTCGGCGACGAGCTCGGTCTGGCCGGCACGCTCTTCGTCATCGTGCTGTTCCTCGTCCTCGGCTACCGCGGCGTGCGGATCGCCCTCCGCGCGCCCGACGCGATGGGCGCCCTCATCGCGACGGGCATCACGACGTGGCTGGTGTTCCAGGCGTGGGTGAACATGGCCGTCGTCGCGAGCCTGCTTCCGATGACCGGAATCACGCTGCCGTTCATCTCATACGGGGGCTCGTCGCTGTGCGTCGGGCTCATCTCGGTGGGTATCCTGCTCAACGTTGGACGACAGGCCGCGCCGGCGTCAGCGTCCGTGCCGCGTGCTCCTCGTCGGAGGCGGGACGGGCGGGCACGTCAGCCCACTGCTCGCGATCGCGGAGGCGCTCCGCGAGATCGATCCGGAGCTGGGATTCCTGTTCCTCGGTGGTCGTCGCGGGCGCGAGGCTGAGCTCGTGCCGGCCGCCGGCATCGCGTTCCATGCGACGCCGATGCCGTCCCTCCGAGACCCGGAGTCGCGCCTCGCCCTGCTTCGCACGATCGTCGCGGTCCCGCTCGCGTTCGTCGACGCGCTCGTGCAGCTCGTGCGCTTCAAGCCCGACGTGTGCTGCACCACCGGCGGGGTCGTCGCCATCCCCGTGACGCTCGCGGCCCGCGCCCTGTTCGTCCCGGTCTACCTGTGGGACGGCAACGCGCTCCCCGGTCGGGCCACACGCCTCCTCGGCCGGATCAGCTCCCGCATCGGCGTGACCTACGAGCAGGCGCGACAGGCGCTACCGCGCGGCCGCACCGTGCTCGCCGGCACCCCGATCCGCGCATCGCTGCTCAAGTGGACGAGAGAGCGTGGCCGCGAGATCTTCGCCGTGCCCGCCGACGCGACGCTGGTCGTCGTGAGCGGCGGGAGCCAGGGGTCCGAGCGCGTGAACGACGCGCTCTGGTCCGCGCTCGGTCGCCTCATCCGCCGCGCATACGTCCTGCACATCACCGGCGAGAAGCACGGGGCGCGAGCAGACGCGCGCCGCGCGAATCTTCCGGACGAGGTGCGCGATCACTACATCGTGCGGCCGTATCTGGGCGACGAGATGGGCGGGGCCCTCGCCGCGGCGGACCTCGCGATCGGCCGCGCCGGCGCGTCGTCGATCGCCGAGCCGCTCGCGTTCGGCGTACCGCTCCTGCTGATCCCATTCGGTGCCGCCATGGAGGGCCACCAGGAAGCGAACGCGCGCGCGATGGTCGAGACCGGTGCCGCCATCACGATGCGTGAGGGCGAGCTCGACGGCGACCGCCTCACCGCGCAGGTCATCGGACTGCTGCAGAACCCCGAAGGCCTGCGCCGCATGGCGAACGCCGCACGCTCCGCCGGCCGGCCGGACGCGGCGCGGGACATCGCGCGCGACCTGCTCGCGCTCGGTGGCTGTGCTTGAGGATCCACGTCGTCGGCATCGGCGGCGCCGGGATGTCCGCTGTGGCGAAGCTGCTCCTCGCCGCCGGACACGACGTCACCGGCTCGGACACCGGCACGTGGCCGCTCTCGGAGGCCCTGGCGCGCGAAGGCGCGGCGGTGCACGAGCGCTTCGCCGCCGAGCATGTGCCCGGGACCGACGTCGTCCTGCGGTCGAGTGCCTACCGGGAGGACAACATCGAGGTCGCCGAGGCGCTGCGCCGCGGCATCCCGGTGTGGAAGCGCGAGGACGCCTGGCGCTTCCTGGCAAAAGGCAAGCGCGTGATCGCCGTCGCCGGAACGCACGGCAAGTCCACGACGACCGCGCTCGTGTGGTCGGCCCTACGCGCCGCGGACGTGGACGCGTCGCTCATCTGCGGCGCGGTGCTGCGCGGACTCCGCTCGAACGCGCACGCCGGCACGACCGACGTGCTGGTCATCGAGGCGGACGAGTACGACAACACCTTCCATGCCCTCGAGCCGCTCGTCGCGGTCGTCACGACGGTCGATCACGATCACGTCGACATGTTCCCGACGCGCGAGTCCTATCGGGACGCCTTTCGCCGGTTCGCGAAGGGCATCGCACCGCGCGGCACGCTCGTGAGCTGCGCGGACGACGACGGCGCGCGAGACCTCGCGTCATACACCCGGAGCGCGGTGGGTCGTGACGTCCTCACCTACGGGACCGCCGCCGACGCGGATCTCCGTGTCGCACGGGTCAGCGACAAGATCTATACGTTCGGCGAGGTGCACGTGAGTCTGCAGATCCCGGGTCTGCACAACGCGCTGAACGCGGCCGGCGCGATGCTCGCGGCGCACACGTTCGGCGCGCCGAAGAGGGCTGCCGCGCTCGGCATCTCGGAGTTTCCCGGGGTCCAGCGCCGGCTCGAGCCTCTGGGGACCGCCGCGGGCGTCAAGGTCGTCGACGACTATGCGCACCATCCGGCCGAGATCGCGGCAGGTCTCGATGCGTTCCCGAACGCCGTCGTCGTCTTCCAGCCGCACACGCCCAGCCGGCTCGCGAAGTTCTTCGACGAGTTCGCCGCCATCCTGCGGCGCGCGCGCGCCGTCGTGATCGTCGAGACGTTCTCGTCGGCGCGAGAGCGACCCGAGGCGACCTCACGCGCGCTGGAGCTCGCCGAGGCGGTCGACGGACGGTATGCCCGCGACGTCGAGGAGGCCGCCCGCGTCGCCAGCGAGCTCGTCGGGCCCGGCGACGTCGCGCTCGTCATGGGCGCCGGTGACGTGCGACCGGTCGGCGAACGCCTCCTCGAGCTCCTGCGGACGCCGGTATGAAGGTGCATCCGTTCGGCGTCCGCGACGAGCCGATGAGCAAGCACACCTCGCTGCATATCGGCGGTCCGGCGGACTACTTCGTGCGCGTGACGACCGAGCGCGACCTCATCGGGACGATCGCCGTCGCACGCGAGCACGAGCTCCCCGTGGTGATGCTCGGCGGTGGGACCAACATGCTCGTATCCGACCGCGGCATCCGCGGCGTCGTGCTGCAGAACGGCTGGAGCGAGACGTCCGTCGAGGAGGTCACGCTCACCGCGTCATCGGGCACGCCCCTGGCGTCCGTTGCCGCCGTCGCCGCCCGGAGCGGGATCGTCGGGCTCGAGTGGATGGCCACGGTCCCCGGGACGGTCGGCGGCGCCGTCCACGGGAACGCCGGCGCGTTCGGAAGCGAGACGAAGGATGTCCTCATCGGCGCGACGCTCATGGACCTCAACGGCGATACCTGGACGGTGGGTAACTCCGACCTCGGCTTCGCGTACCGCACGTCGAACCTGCAGAAGACGCCGATCGTCGTCGTGAGCGCGCGCTTCCGCGGCCGGCCCGGTGACCGCGCGACCGCGGTGAAGCGCATCAAGGAGATCGCCAACGAGCGCATCGCCAAGCAGCCGCTGGCGCAGCCGAACACGGGATCGATCTTTCGCAATCCCGAGGGCGATCACGCCGGCCGGCTGATCGAAGCCGCGGGCCTCAAGGGCGCGACCGAGGGCGGCGCGATGGTGAGCACCAAGCACGCGAACTTCATCGTCAACGTCGGCGACGCGTCTGCGAGCGATGTGCGCACGCTCATGGAGCGCTGCCAGAGCGAGGTGAAGCGCCAATTCGGAGTCGATCTCGTACCCGAAGTCGAGTTCATCGGCGAGTGGTGATGCTGCGCGCTGCTGGCTACTGCGGCGTGGCCGAAGGCCACACGCCAAGCAGCCGGCGAAGTCCGAAGGCCGAGCCGTACGCGCGCCCGTTGACAACGGCGCGCATTGTGTTCGGGCGCGCTGGGCGCAGATGCTCGTCGAGGGAGCGCCGCGCCACGCACCCGCTCGGCGCAGGGAGACGCGCCGACCCATGAGCCCTTCCTCGGCGAAACGCATTCGGGTCGGCATCCTCACCGGCGGAGCTTCCGCTGAGCGCGACATATCGCTCGCCGCCGGTGCGCAGATCGCAGCGAGTCTGCCCAGCGATCGGTACGAGACCGTTCTGCTCGATCCGCTCGCGCTCATGGTCCGCAACCCGGCGATCACGGAGGAGCAGCGAGCGCAGGCGCGCGCGATGCTCGCGGGCCAGCCGGTCTCGCGCCCGCGCGAGCTCCCGCGTGGGCTCGAGGAGCAGATCGCCAGTGCCGAGCGCGCGCTCGTGCCCGCGACGACCGCGATGTCGAACAGCTCCGGCGGACCGGTCGACGTCGTCCTGCTCTCCGTCTATGGGACGTGGGGTGAGGACGGTCGCATCCAGGGCCTTCTGGACATGATCGGTATCCCGTACACGGGGTCGGGCGTGCGCGCGTCGGCGCTGGCGATGGACAAGGTGATGGCGAAGAAGGTCCTCGCCGCGGACGGCATCGACGTGCCGCGCGGCGTCACGGTGACGTCCGCGAACGGGCCGGACCTGGAGCGCGCTCGCACCGTCGGGCTGCCCGCGTTCGTGAAGCCAGTGGAGCAGGGCTCGAGCGTCGGGGCGTCGATCGTGCGCAGCGACGACGAGCTCGCGCCGGCCATCACCGAGGCGCTGCGCTTCGATGCGCGCGCGCTCGTCGAGGAGCTCATCGAGGGGACCGAGCTCACGGTCCCGGTGATCGGCAACGACGAGCTGGTGCCGCTGCCCGTGATCGAGATCGTGACGAAGCGGCAGTTCTTCGACTACACGGCGAAGTACAGCGCCGGCGAGAGCGAGGAGATCGTCCCAGCGCGCATCGCCGCGGACGTCGCGAAGCGCGCGCAGGATCTCGCGCTGCGCGCGCATCGGTCGCTGGACTGCCGCGGCATGTCGCGCACCGACCTCATCTGGAAGGGCGACCGGATGGCCGTCCTGGAGGTGAACACGATCCCCGGCATGACCGCGAACAGTCTCTTGCCGAAGGCAGCGCGTGCCGCGGGCATCGAGATCGGCGAGCTCCTATCCCGCCTCGTCGAATGGGCGCTCGAAGACGCACGTAGGCGCGCGCGCTGACCACGCGCTCGCGACGCACCAGCCGTTCGTCGAGCCGCCGCCGCAGGACCGCGTTCCGGATAAAGGACCCCGCCCGCGCGGCGGCGGGGCTCATCGCGTTCGCCTGCGCCGCGGGGCTGTTGGTCGTCGCGCTCGCGGACCTCGGTCACATCGAGGAGGTCACGGTCGTGGGTGCGCGTCACGTCTCGCGGGACGCCGCCCGCACGCAGAGCGGTCTCGACGGCGCCCCGACGTTCCTCGCGAGCGCCGCGCAGGCGCGGGCTCTCCTGCGGACGCTCCCCGCCGTGCGCGATGCCCGGGTCGAGATCAGCGTGCCGTCCTCCGCGCGCGTCGCCCTGGTCGAGCGCGAGGCCGTCGGCCGCTGGTCGTCGAGCGACAACGTCGAGTGGTTCATCGACGCGAGCGGCGTGCTCTTTCCGTCGGTCGACCGCGCCGCAGCCCCCGATCTACGCGTCTTCGACGAGCGCGGCCCGCGCGCTCCGGGAGAGCGGATCGAGCCCCAGGCGCTCGTCCAGGCGGCGCTCCGCCTCGCCGCGCTCGCGCCGGGAGAGCTTCGCAGCGACGCCACCGACCTGCGCGTCGTGATGACCGCGGGGCCGAACGGCCTCGTGCTGCGAACGGGTGCGCGGTGGGAGATCCGCTTCGGCACCGCGGATCGGTTCGACGAGAAACTCTCGAACGCGAAGACTTTCCTCAGGAACAACGCGACGCGCCGCTTAGACTACGTCGACGTGCGCACCCCCGAACGCATCGTCTTCAGCCCGAATTAGAAATTTCTCGTGTATTTGCATACACGCGTCGCTCGTCCTCATGCGTGAGCCTGCGGGCTCCCGCCCTCGTCCTCGCTAGCGTGTGGCTTCCGCTCCTCGGCCTCGTCGCCGGGGTGCTGCTCGGACTCGCGCTCAACTTCAACCTTCCGATCGAATGGGCGCGCTACACGGCGGTCGGCATCCTCGCGGCGCTCGACTCGCTGCTGGGTGCCTTCCGCGCCGAGCTCGAGGGCCACTTCGACACGCGCATCTTCCTCTCCGGCTTCTACACCAACGCGCTCCTCGCGGCCGCGCTCGCGTTCCTGGGGGATAGGCTGGGAATAGACCTCTATCTCGTTGCCCTGTTCGCGTTCGGCTGGCGGATCTTCCAGAACGTCGCTGTAATCAGGCGGCATTTCCTTTAGGCTCGGGCGGGCGGTCACGCGGACGCAGGTGGGGGGCAGAAGGAGAGTCAAGGAAGGCGGACGCCCGTGACTGACCAGACCGTGCTCGTCGCGATCGACATCGGGACCACCAAGGTCTGCGTGCTCATCGGCGAGGTGGGCGGACGCAGCGGTGGGGTCGACGTCATCGGCATCGGGCAGGCTCCCTCCGACGGCCTGCGCAAGGGCGTCGTGATCGATATCGACCGCACGGTCCAGTCCGTGGCCGCGGCCGTCGATGGGGCGGAGCGCCTCTCCGGTCTCAAGGTGCGGTCGGCGTTCGTCGGCATCTCCGGCAGCCACGTCGGCTCTCAGAACTCGCGCGGCATGGTCGCCGTCTCCGGCCGCCAGCACGACGTCACCCGTGAGGACACGATCCGGGCCCTCGAGGCCGCCCGCGCCGTCTCCATCCCGAACACGCGGGAGATCCTCCATGTCATCCCGCGCGGGTACGTCGTCGACGGGCAGGCAGGCGTGCGCGACCCGATCGGCATGAGCGCCGTCCGCCTCGAGGTCGAGGCGCACATCGTCACCGCGTCGTCGTCGAGCGTCACGAACCTCACCAAATGCGTCCAGAAGGCCGGAGTCGAGCTCGACGAGCTGGTGCTCACGCCGCTGGCGACCGCGGAGGTCGTGCTCACCGACGAGGACCGCGAGCTCGGCGTCGTGCTCTGTGACATCGGCGGTGACACCACGGACGTCGCGATCTTCCAGGACGGGTCGATCTGCCACTGCGCCACGATCCAGATGGGAGCGCGCAGCGTGACGAGCGACCTCGGCCTGCTCCTGCGGGTCACGCCCGACGTGGCCGAGACGCTCAAGGTGAAGCAGGGGACCGCCCTGCCGCTCGAGGTCGACCCCGACGAGGTCATGCAGATCACGTCGATCGGCGAAGAGAGCGCGCGGCCCATCACGCGCCGGCACATGGCGCAGATCATCGAGGCGCGCAGCGCCGAGCTGTTCGATCACGTCGCCAAGGAGATCGAGGCCGCCGGCGCGACCAACCGCCTCCAGGCCGGCGTGGTGCTGACCGGTGGCGGCTCGCTCCTCACGGGCATTTCGCGGGCGGCCCGTGACCAGCTCGGCATGCCCGCCCGGGTGAACGAACCCAGCGGACTGGGCGGTCTGACCGATTCGATCTCGTCGCCGCCCTACGCGGCGTGCTCCGGGCTCCTCGTCTGGGGCTCGAAGAACTGGTCCGCCGATCCCGACCGCGTCGCGTCCCGCTCGCTGGACGGCGTCGGCGGCCGCCTCTCGCGTCTGTTCCGCTCGCTCATCCCGTGAGCGAGCGCATGGATCCGCGACGTGGAGCGATCGTCCGGCCCTAACGCTCGACCTGACGCGGCGTTGGGGTATAGAGTTCCAGCAACAACTTAAGAACTCCGTGCGGCGGCCGTCAGGGGAGGGGCAGCGGCATGGACTGAGGTTTGGAGGCTGCCCATGCCCCTCCGGAGCGATATCGAGAACTTCGCTCTCATAAAGGTCGTCGGTGTCGGTGGCGGCGGTTCGAACGCCGTCAATCGCATGATCCGCGCGGAGCTCATGGGCGTCGAGTTCATCGCCGTGAACACCGACGCACAGGCACTGCTCCTCTCGGATGCCCCTCACAAGATCCGCATCGGTGACAAGGTCACCAAGGGTCTTGGCGCGGGCGCTGACCCCAGCATCGGCCGCAAGTCGGCCGAGGACGACAGCGAGAAGCTCTACGAGGCCCTCAAAGAGGCCGACATGATCTTCGTCACCGCCGGCATGGGTGGCGGCACCGGTACCGGCGGCGCGCCGGTGATCGCGGAGATCGCGAAGGACATCGGCGCGCTGACCGTCGCGGTCGTCACGAAGCCGTTCTCCTTCGAGGGCGCGAAGCGCCGCCTGCTGGCCGAGCAGGGCATCCAGGATCTCGTCGACAAGGTCGACACGCTCATCACGATCCCGAACGATCGGTTGCTGCAGGTCGTCGAGAAGCGCACCAGCATGGTCGATGCGTTCCGCATCGTCGACGACGTGCTGCGCCAGGGCGTGCAGGGCATCAGCGATCTCATCACGGTGCCGGGGCTCATCAACCTCGACTTCGCCGACGTGAAGACGATCATGACGAACGCGGGCTCGGCGCTGATGGGCATCGGACACGGCACGGGCGAGACGCGGGCGGCGGACGCGGCGCGTCAGGCCATCCAGTCGCCGCTCCTCGAGCAGTCCATCGACGGTGCGCGCGGTGTGCTCTTCACGATCACGGGCGGGCCCGACCTCGCCCTGTTCGAGGTGAACGAGGCCGCCGAGATCATCCACGCCGCGGCGGATCCCGAGGCGAACATCATCTTCGGCGCCGTCATCGATGAGCGCCTGGGCAACGACGTGAAGATCAGCGTGATCGCGACCGGCTTCGACCAGGCCCGGCCGCTCAAGCGGATCGAGCAGCCGATGTACCGGCGACAGGTGGAGCAGCGTCCGGCCGAGCGGCCCGTCGCGGCCGTCGCGCCGGCCGCGGCGCCGACCATTACGAAGCCTCAGGAAGACAAGAAGTTCGACCCCAACGACCTGGAGGTGCCCAGCTTCCTGCGGCGCAGGTGAGCAAGCGCCCGGCGTCCGGGCGCGCAGGCACCGTGGCACGACCTCTGCACCCCCGCTGCGTCAGAACGACACAGCGGGGGTGTTGCTTTGGTACGGACCGATCGCGACGTCGCGGCACCCGTCGATCGCTGGACCGCCTGGCCGGTGTTCTGGGGCCCGGTGATCCTCGGCGCGATGGCCGCCGTCGTGGCGACTGTTCTCTTCGGGCTCATCGGCACGGCCATCGGCGCACACAAGGCCGGGACCGAGGCGCGGATCACCACCTGGAGCGGGGTCGGCTTTGCCGGTCTGGCGTTCGCCGTCATCTCATCCTTCTTCGCGTTCGTCATCGGCGCATGGGCCGCCGTCCGCGTGGCGGGGATCCGTCGGGCTGAGCCGGCCATCCTGCACGGCGCGATCGCGTGGGTCCTGGCCGTTTTCGTGATGTTCCTCGTGGCCGGGATGTCCGGCGCGATCTTCAACGGCTGGTACACGAGCCTCGCGCCGACGCCGGCCGTGCCCGCCGTGCCGGGTCAGCCCGTGGACCCGGGCGTAGCTGCTGCCGCTCGCAACGGCGCCCTCGCGGCCGCCGCGGCCCTGCTGATGGGACTGATGGGGTCGGTCATCGGGGCGTGGCTCGCGAGCGGTGAGCCCATGACCGTCGGCAACTACCGAGTGCGCGTCGAACCGCTCGCGGGCACTCGCACCGACCGCACGACGCGGATCTGATAAAGGAGGCGACGCAATGGTCCTGATCCTGTTGTGGCTCCTCGGCGCGCCGCTTGTGCTGATCATCCTCTTGTTCCTGCTCGGGGTCGGCCGCTAGGTCGATCCCTTCAGGCGTATCGATGGCGCGGTAGGCCCCGCTCGCCGACCCTCAGACGTCGGCGTCGGGGCCTTCGCGTGCCCTCCACTAGATTTTGGCAACTATCCCCTTGACGGCGGTAACGCGTCAGTGAGGGGGCTAGTAAGGCAACTTCCCGACGGTGGCCTCGAATTTCGGAAAGACATCGTTGCGAACATAGCCAACGACGGCCTCGATGAAGCCGCCGACTTGGATTCCGGCCAGGTCGCCGCTTCCCGCATCGAACTCTATCTGCGTGGTCGCAGATGTCTCCACCTCACCTTGCGGATCGGGGCCGGTGAACTCAACGGTGAAGCGGAATATCTCGTCGCCCTTTTTCGTCC
>DATEDV010000376.1:0-2243 GCA_035281485.1 Candidatus Limnocylindria bacterium
GCGACCCGAGCTCGGCGCTGCTCGAGGTGCTTGACCCCGAGCAGAACAACACGTTCTCCGACCACTACCTCGAGGTCCCGTACGACCTCTCGAAGGTCATCTTCATCACGACGGCGAACGTCGAGGACACGATCATCCCGCCGCTTCGGGACCGGATGGAGATCATCCGCCTGCCCGGCTACACCGAGGACGAGAAGATGCACATCGCGAAGGGCTATCTCGTCCCGCGGCAGCTGAAGCAGCACGGTCTCGCGGGTGGCTCAGTCGACGATGGCACCGTGAAGACGGAAGAGAACGTCGACGGGAAGCAGGACGGCACCAACGTCGAGCCCGCCGTCACGCCTGCGGTCGAGCCGAAGCTCGTCATCGGCGAGGACGTGCTGCGCGAGCTCATCCGCCGCTACACGCGGGAGGCCGGCGTCCGCAACCTCGAGCGCGAGATCGGCACGATCTGCCGCAAGGTCGCGCGAACGATCGCGGAAGGTAAGACCGACAAGGTCGAGATCACGCTCGAGCAGGTCGCCGAGTATCTCGGCCCGCAGCGGTTCGACTACGGCCTGGCCGAAGAAGAGGACCAGGTCGGTGCCGCCACCGGCGTCTCGGTCTCCGAGGCGGGCGGTGACGTGCTCACGGTCGAGGCCACCGTCATCGACGGCAAGGACGAGGACTTCACGCTCACCGGCCAGATCGGCAAGGTGATGGAGGAGTCCGCTCGCGCCGCGCTGTCGTACGTCCGCGCTCACGAGCGCGAGTTCGGCATCCCGAAGGGGTTCTTCGAGGACCACGCCATGCACATCCACGTCCCCGCGGGCGCCATCCCCAAGGATGGTCCGTCCGCCGGCGTGACGATGGCGACCGCCATCGTGTCCGCCCTGTCGGGGCGCCGCGTTCGACGCGACGTCGCGATGACCGGCGAGATCACGCTGCGCGGCCGCGTGCTCCCGATCGGTGGCGTGAAGGAGAAGCTGCTCGCGGCGCACCGCGCCGGGATCAAGACCTTCATCCTTCCCGAGAAGAACAAGAAGGACCTCATCGATGTGCCGAAAGAGGTCCGCGATACGGTCGAGATCAAGACGGTCGACAACATCGACCAGGTCCTGAAGACCGCGCTGCTGCCCGGACAACCGTCGGTCACGCCCGCGCAGATCGAGGCGGCGTCGCACACCGCGGCCGTCCCGCCGCCGGCGCACTAGCGGAGGACCGGTATGCCGGTCGAGTACAAGGACTACTACAAGACACTCGGCGTCTCGAAGAACGCGAGCGCCGAGGAGATCAAGAAGGCTTACCGCAAGCTCGCGCGCCAGTACCACCCCGACGTCAACAAGAAGCCGGAGGCGGAGAAGCGCTTCAAGGAGATCAACGAGGCCAACGAGGTCCTCTCCGATCCCGACAAGCGCAAGCGCTACGACACGGTCGGCCCCGAGTGGGCGCGCTTCCAGAACGGCGGCCAGCGACCCGGCGGGTTCCAGTGGGTGTACACGGGACAGCCCGGTCAGGATCCGTTCAACGGCGATGCGGGTGGCTTCTCCGACTTCTTCCGCACGCTCTTCGGCGAGGGCACGGCCGACTTCGACACCGGGCCGCTCTTCGGTCGACCCGGCACGCGTCGCCGGCGCTCCGTCGCCGGCGCGGACGTCGAGCACGAGGTCGAGGTCACGCTGTCCGAGGCGTACAAGGGCAGCGAACGATCGCTCGAGCTGCGGCTGCCCGATGGGACGACGCGCCGCCTCAGCGTGAAGATCCCGGCGGGCGTGCGCGACGGTCAGCGCATCCGTCTCGCGGGGCAGGGCGCGTCGGGAATGCACGGCGGTGCGGCCGGCGACCTCTTCCTGCGCGTGCGCGTGCGCCCGCATCCGCTGTTCCACCGCGATGGCGACGATCTGCGGATGGACCTTCCCGTCGCGCTGCACGAAGCGCTCCTCGGAGCGGAGGTCACCGTGCCGACGCTCAAGGGCCGCGTGTCACTGCGCATCCCGCCCGAGACGCAGAACGGCCGGACCATCCGTCTGGCGGGCCAGGGGATGGCGCGTCCGACCGGCGGTCACGGCGATCTGTACGTCACGGTGAAGGTCGTACTGCCCACGAAGCTCAGCGAGAAAGAGCGCGAGCACGTGCAGGAGCTCGCGGCGTCGCGCGCGACCGAGGATCCGCGCAAGGGACTGTTGTAGGTAGGTAGTGAAATGATCGACCCGAACAAGCTCACGGAGAAATCACAGGAAGCCATCATCGCCGCGCAGCAGCGC
>DATEDV010000377.1:0-4276 GCA_035281485.1 Candidatus Limnocylindria bacterium
CGGCGTCCGCGACGCTGCGGATGTTGCGCTCGCCGATGTTGGCGAGCCACGACGGCTCGTTGACCTGGCGCATGAAGAACGCGGCATCGCGCGCTGCGAAGTGTCGAAGGCGGAGGCGTTCGGTTTCGGTGATCGTCACGCGCTACTGGAAGACCTGTCCCTCTCGCCGGATCCATCCCGCGGGATGGCGACCCGCCGGATCGTGGTGCGTCCAGTGTACGACGCCGCCCTTGTCGTTCCACACGTACTCGCCGTTGAAGGACACGACGTCGCCTTCGTCGAGCGGCGCCACGCGCGGCGCGAGGTCGATGTTGTGCGCGATCAGCAGGGTCGTGCCGGTCGCGAGCCGCACGACGAAGCGCTGGTGGCGGCTGCCGTCCTCGTCGTCGGCCAGCACGCGGATGACCGTGCCCTCGCCCTCGACCTGGACGTCGCGCGCCTGCTCCGCGATCGCACGGTCGAGCGCGGTGTCGTCGACCGGCGCGAGCCCGACACCCGCATACCGCGCGCCGCCGGCGAGGGCCGCCAGCACGACGAGCGTGGCCGCGAGCTTCTTCAAACGGCCAGCCGCAGCTGGTGCAGGCCGTACTCGAGCGACGATTCCCATACCGCCTTGTGCCACTCCATCCGCGTCGCGCCCCAGATGTCGCTGACGAGGATGTCCAGGCGACCCTGCTCGCGGCGGATCCGCGCGACGAGGTCGGCGACCTGCGCCGGGACCAGGTGATCGACGGCCACCGCGATGCCGCGGCCGCCGGCGGCATCGACGAGCGCGGCCGTCTCCTCGATCGTCTCGGGGCGTTTCATCTCGAAGCGCCGGCCACCAGCGCGACCTTGCCCGCCAGCGGGCCGCCCGTCATCGCGTGAACTTCAGGTGCGTGACGCGGGGCGCGGCGACGGTGCGCGCGAGGCGCAGCCCGTGCAGGTCGTCGCCGACGCGATCGAACAGCCGCTCGCCGCGGCCGAGCAGGATCGGGACGAGGTGCAGCTCCATCTCGTCCACGAGTCCGCGCTCGAGCGCCTGGTTCGCGACGGAAGCGCCGCCGCCGAGCGCGACGTCCTTCCCCTTCGCGGCGTGCTTCGCCTGCGCGAGCGCCGATTCGACGCCGTCGGTCACGAAATGGAACGTCGTCGTCCCGAGCGTGAGCGGCGCGCGCGCGTGGTGCGTGACGACGAAGACCGGGTGGCGAAACGGCGGATCCGGTCCCCACCAGCCGGTCCACGGCTTCGCGGGATCCCAGCCGCCCGGATGACCGCCGAACATGTTGCGGCCCATCACGGTCGCGCCGATGTTCACCATCGATTCGGCGACGACCGCGTCGCTGGCGTCGACCTCGCCGCCTTCGAGCCCGACGAGGCGGCGCCAGGACGCGAGGGGAAAGAGCCATTCGTGGAGGCGCTCGCCGCCGACGCCCAGGGGTTGATCGACGCCCTGGTCACGACCGGCGACGAAGCCGTCGAGCGACACCGACACCTGGAAGCGCAGGCGCGACACGACTAGCCGAACTCGCGCACCACCCGGCTCCCCCAGGGACAATAGCGGCCGACGTCGCGGACCCATTCCTCGACGTGCTCCGCGACGTACGTCGGCGTGCCGTCGCAGACCTCGGTGCTGAAATCCGCGAGTCCCCAGTTGTTGCGCTCGAAATGCCAGTTCCACGGCTCGTTGTCGTCGCCCTCGCCCAAACCGACCACGCCGTTGATGTGCTTGCCGCGCAGGTCGAACGGCTTGGCGAGCTCGGCGCGCGCGGCCGCGATCACCTCCGGGTCCGAGGTCGTCGCGCGATACGTCGGCGCGTCGGGCCCCTCGCCGTGCTTGAACTCGAACGTCACGGCCGGATGAATCTTGCTGCTGCACCCGGTGAGCGCCGCGAGCGCGAGGATCGACGCGATCACCGCGCTGCGCGGGAACCTGTCCTGGTCACGCACGATGTTCTCCCGGACTTCAGTAGTAGACGATCTCGGGCTTCAGCAGGTAGCCGACGTTCGTGGACTCGGCTCGCTTCAGGTCGCGCTTCTTCAGGGCGTCCGCCTTGTCGCGCGAGCTCCCGCATTCCGTTCTGAGGTCGGCGTCGGCGGCCACCGAGGTGTTGGCGCCGGTGCGCGCGCGGTATTCCACGTGGCGCCGCAGCGCGATGGTGTCCGCGGTCTTCGAGACGGACGACACGAACACTTCCTTCTGTCCGCCGCCGTCGAAGCGCGTCACGCACCAGCTGTAGATCGTGTCCGCGCTGGCGCTGGAACCCTTGGCGGGCGCCTTGGTGCCGCCGCCCTGTGCGAAGGCGAGGGACGACGAGAGGATCGCACTGGCGACGAGCAGCGTTGCGGTGGTCTTCATGACCGTGACTCCGATCCGGCACAGGCCCACGAGGGTGGCGCGGGGGCCGGGGAAATACAAGTCAGACGGTGGCGATCTCGTCGTAGCCGCGGCCGGTGAACTGCACGAAGCAGAAGCCGTGACCGAAGGGGTCGGCCATCAGCGCGAGGCGACCCCATCGGCTCGTCGAGACCGGGGCCTCCAGCGTCGCCCCCGCCTGCGTGGCCCTTTGCACGGCCGCCTCGATGTCAGGGACCACGAAGTCGAGGTGAACGGGGGTCCAGTGCCGGTCGTAGGAGCGGGTGTGCGGCGCATGCACGGCGGCTTGTGTGCCTTCCTCCTTGACCAGCAGGTAGAGCGGCGACGAGCTGCCGAGCAACTCGACGCCGCTGCTGCCGAAGCGGCGGCCGACGCGCAGGTCGAACGTCGTGGTGTAGAAACGGACGGCGGCGTCGAGGTCGTCGACGTCAAGGTTGACGAGAAGGTCCATCGTGTCGGATCACCGATGATGCGTGCCGACACGATGGACCTTCAACGAGTGCGGATCAACGGCTGATGCGAGGATGGGGGATCCTGTCGATCCGCGCACCGCGACGATCACGTCGTCTTCGGCGGTTCTCCTGGTGGAAGGTAGCGACATGCCGGCTCGGGCTCCGCCTTCCGCTTCTTCTTCTCGCCGGTCGATTCCTCGTGGAACCACCCGTCGGTGCCGACGATGCGCGAGGGGAACCCGATCAGGTCGATCATGCCGTTGAGCTGCGCCTGGATGATGGCCATGCGCAGGCGCCGGGCGCCGAGCTTCGACACGATCTTGTTGGTGAAGTAGGTCGCCGTGCTCTGCTTGATGTCCATCAGCTCGTGGATCTTCTTGAGCGGATAGCCGAGGGCGGAGAGCCGCAGGAACTCGACCTCGCGTTCCGTGAGCCGCGAGACTTCCCCGTTCGACTGCTTGAGCTCCGGCATCTCGACGAGCTGGTCGAACACGAGATGCGCCAGGGTCCGGACGCGGTCCACGAGCGCGGGGATCTCCTCCCCGTGCACCGGGCAGTGCCGGCCGGCGAGCGTGATGAGCGCGAAGCGGTTCGACGGACCGGGCACCGGTATCGAGATGCCGAACTCCAGGCCGGCGTCCCGGTAGATGTGCCACAGGGCGCGTCGCTCGTCCGTGAGGTTCCAGTCGACGTCGTGCCAGCAGATGGGGCGATGGGTCATCGCCGAGCGGAGCAGGACGGGATCCACTTCCAGGTAGTCGCCGTCCTCGTAGGCGCGGTGGACCTTCTCCGGGAAGCTGGTCAGCGTGAAGAAGCGGGCCTGCCGGTTGAAGATCGGCGAGCGGTACATGATGTTGTAGTGGTCGAACCGGAACTCCGTGCAGGCCCGCCGGAGGGGCTTGAAGAGGTCCTGGAGCTCGCGGCAGGCGGCGAGCTCGACGCGGAAGGCCTGGGAGGGGACAAGGACATCCGATGGCTTCACGGGGAACCTCCGGGAGGGGCGGGGGGGTGGTGCGGCCCGCCAAACGCTAGGAGGCGTCGGGGTGAAAGTCTTATCGGAATTTCACTGATTTTTCACTTTTTGGTTCGCGGAATTTCACCGAGGGGATTCATCCAGTTTAACCGAGGCCCGCTGGGACAATTCTTTAATTCGCGCTCGGGATTCAATCACGCCGGAGTAATTTTCACCGACGGCCTGGGAGAGGTCGGCAGCCGCTTTTGTGTAATGGCGGATAGCGAGCTCGTCTTCGCCACGTTGGAGAGCCAACCGACCTCGCAGTCGGCTTACGGTGCCGCGTATATAGACGCCTTCCTCTGAAAGATCTGTCTCGTTGAGGTCATTCAACTCCTTGAGTAACTGCTCTGCTTCCTCCTCTTCTTGCGCCAGCTGCATCGACCAAGCACCGTACAGTAGCGCTCGCCTAAAGATGTGCCCGTCAGGCAAACGATCGCGAGCATTCCTAATCAT
>DATEDV010000378.1:0-2462 GCA_035281485.1 Candidatus Limnocylindria bacterium
GGCGTTGTCGAGGATCGCGCGGTTGATCTCGTCTTCCACGCGCTGGAGCTCCTGCGGTGTGAGCGCCCGGCCGAAGGTGAAGTCGAACCGTAGGTTCGGCGCGTGCACGAGCGAGCCCGCCTGATGCACGTCCTCGCCGAACAGGTTCCGCAGGGTCGCGTGCAGCAGATGCGTCGCGGTGTGGTTGCGCATCGTGTCGCGCCGAAGCTCCTCGTCGACGGACGCGAGAGCCGGCGCGGAGATCCGGAGCACGCCGTCCACGACCTTCGCGCTCATCACGATCACGCCCGGCGCGGCCGTCTGCGTGTCGGCGACCAACGCCTGTCCTTCATCCGTCGTCACCGTCCCGCGGTCGCCGACCTGGCCACCGCCCTCCGGGTAGAACGGCGTGCGGTCCAGCACGATCTCGACGTCCTGTCCCTCGTGCGCGGCTTCGACGCGCGAGCCGCCGACGACGAGCGACACGATGCGCGCCTGGGTGGACAGCTCGTCGTAGCCCGTGAACTCGCTGCGCAGACCCTGCGTCTCGTGCAGGAGCGAGTAGAACTGGCCAAAGCGCATCGCGTCCTGCGTGAATTTCGCGGTCGCGCGGCTGCGGTTCCGCTGAGCCTCGAGCAGCTCATCAAATCCCCGCGCATCCACCGCGAGGCCCGAGCTCGCCGCGATCTCGCGCGTCATCTCGAGCGGGAAGCCGTACGTGTCCGAAAGCCGGAACGCGGTGTCCGCGTCGATCCACTTCTGACCCTCGGCGATGGCGCGGGCGATCGCCTCATTCAACAGCGTGAGCCCGTTCGCCAGCGTCTTCTCGAACTTCTCTTCCTCTTCGGTGATGACGTGCGTGATGCGATCGCGCGCTTTCGTGAGCTCGTGGTAGTGCTTCTGCATCGTCTTCACGACCTCACCGCCGAGCGCCGCCAGCGAGCCGGTCCGCAGGCCGAGCCGGCGTCCGTGGAGCGCGGCGCGCCGGATCAGTCGGCGGAGCACATAGCCGCGGAACTCGTTCGAAGGCACGACGCCGTCCGCGATGAGGAACGTCGCCGCGCGCGAGTGCTCGGCGACGATGCGGATGGCGACGTCCGCGTCGTGCTCGTCGCCGTACTTCTTGCCCGACAGCGACTCGATCTTCTTGACCAGGGGCTGGAATAGATCGGTGCGGTACGTGTCGCCGGGGACGCCCTGAAGCACCTGCGTGATGCGCTCCAGGCCCGCACCCGTGTCGATGTTGCGTTTGGCGAGCGGCACGAGGGTGCCGTCGCCCTTGCGGTCGTACTGCTGGAACACGAAGTTCCAGATCTCGAGGTACCGGCCGCAGTTCTCGCTCGGGTCGCAGGTGTGTGGCGCGACGCCGGGCTGTGGGCCCTTGTCGATGAAGACCTCGCTGTCGGGACCGCACAGACCCGTGGGCCCCGGTGCCCAGAAGTTCGCGTCGTCGCCGAGGCGGAAGATCTTCTCGGGCGGAAGCAGCGCCAGTGTCTTCGTCCAGATCTCGTAGGCCTCGTCGTCGCTGGTGTGGACCGTCGCCACGAGCTTGGTCCCGTCGAAGCCGAAGACCTTCGTCAGGAGCTCCCAGCCCCATTCGATCGCTTCCTTCTTCCAGTAATCACCGATGCCGAAGTTGCCCAGCATCTCGAAGAAGGTCTGGTGGTAGCCGTCCCTGCCGACCTCGTCGATGTCGGTGGCGCGGAAGACCTTCTGCACGGCCACGATCCGCTTGGCGGGCGGCTGCTTCTTGCCGAGGAAGTACGGCACGAGCGGTTGCATGCCGGCGCTGGTGAAGAGCACGCTCGGATCCTCTTTGAGGATGAGCGGCCAGCTGGGCATGCGGGTATGCCCCTTCTCCTCGAAGAACCTTATGAACTTCTCCCGGATCTCAGAGCTCTCGACGGCTCTTCTCCCTTTTGGGCCCTACTCCCTCGCTGCCCCCGGTGGCAGCCCCGCCAAAAAAGAAACGCGGGGCGACCACACGGTCAGCTCCCCGCGTTCCCCTTGCCCTGACTTGAGTCTAACGTCAGGACTTGGCGGCAGGACCGCCTTCACCGCTGCGGCCGACGCTCTCGTTCGAGCGCGGCGTGACCGCGGAACGGTCCCACTGCCGCTTGGCCTCGTCGACGAGCTCCCGTCCCTTGACCTGCGCCTGCTGGGTCAGATCGTTCGCGATCCGCTGCAGCTCGTCGGCGCGCCTCTTCAGCTCATCGCTGCGCACGCGCAGCTCCTCGCGGGTCACGTCGCCGGTCTTCGGCGCGTACAGGAGCGCCACGACGGCGCCCGCGAGCAGCCCGATGATGAATCCCATGGCGTGTCTCCCCTATTTCGTTGTCGTTCTCTCCTGACGTTAACGCGTGCGGCGCGGCTCCGCGACACTCACGGCGAGGGCGGCGGCGGCCGCGGCGATGGCGGCCAAGAGCAACTGAGCGTCTCCCAGCACGCCGACACGCGCGCCGCTGATCTCCCCGACGGCCTGC
>DATEDV010000379.1:0-25207 GCA_035281485.1 Candidatus Limnocylindria bacterium
CATCGTCGCCGGCGGGGTGTGCGGCGTCGACCCCGACATCATGGGGATCGGGCCGGCGCCGTCGTCGCGCCAGGCGCTCGACCGCGCCGGCAAGAAGATCGGCGACATGGACCTGGTCGAGATCAACGAGGCCTTCGCGACGCAGTACCTCGCGGTCGAGAAGGATCTCGGTCTCGATCGCGAGAGGACGAACGTGAACGGTGGAGCGATCGCGCTCGGGCATCCGCTCGGCGCGTCCGGTGCGCGCCTCGCGCTCACGCTCGCCTACGAGCTGCGCGAGCGCGGCGGGAAGTACGGTCTCGCGTCGCTGTGCATCGGCGGCGGGCAGGGCATCGCGGCGATCATCGAAGCCATCAACTGATCGCATCTCCCAGAGCGCGCTGACGGCATGCTGACGATCTTCGCGAACGTCGTCCTGCCGGTGTTCCTCGTGGCAGGACTCGGCTACCTGCTGAAGCGCCGTCTGGATGTGCCGGTCCCGCCGCTCAATCAGACCGTCCTGTACGTGCTCATGCCGGCGTTCATCTTCACATCGCTCCTGCCGGTCGACTTCCGCAGCGAGGAGCCGCTGCGCATCACCGCGTTCGCGTTCCTGCTCGCCCTCGTGATGCTGCTCATCGGCTTCGCCGTCGCGCGAGCCGCTCGGCTGGACCGGCCGACGGCGAACGCGCTCGCGCTCACGGCCGCGCTGCCGAATCTCGGGAACTACGGGCTGTCCGTCGTGCTGCTCGCGTTCGGCCAGCCGGGGCTCGCCGCGGGCACGCTGCTGCTCGCGGTGCAGATGCTCTACGGGCTCGCGCTCGCGGTCTTCGTCGCCTCGAGCGGCAGCGCGCCGCTCGGCCGCGCGCTCGCGGAGGTCCTGCGGCAGCCCGTGATCTACGCGGTCGCCGCCGCGCTGGCGCTGAACCTCACCGGGATCGCGCCACCGCAGTTCGTGATGTCCGCGCTCGCGCTGCCCTCGCAGGCGGCGATCCCGGTGATGCTCATCGTGCTCGGCATGAACGTCGCCACGACGTCCGGCGTCGAGCGGCCCGGGCTCGTGGCGCTCGCGACGTTCGTGCGCCTCGTCGTCGGCACCCTCGTCGGCTGGCTGCTGGCGATCGCGCTCGGGATCGAGGGCGTCGCGCGCGACGTGATGATCGTCGGCGCGGCCATGCCGACGGCCGTCTTCACCATCCTGACGGCGACGCAGTTCGATGCGCGTCCGAAGTTCGTGAGCGACGTCGTCGTCGTCAGCACGCTCGCCAGCATCCTCACCGTTACCGCGGTGCTCGCGTTACTGTCCGGGACGCTCGGTCCCGTCTAGGAGGATCACCGATGATCCGCGGACTCGATCACGTGGTGCTCGTCGTCCTTGACCTCGCCGCAGCGGTCGCGGAGCACCGCGCCCGCGGCTTCACGGTCACACCGGGCGGCGAGCACGCCGGTGGACTGACGCACAACGCCCTCGTCGGATTCCAGGACGGGAGCTACCTCGAGCTCCTCGCCTTCCACGATGTCGCCGCGGCGCGCGGCAGGCACAGCTGGGCGCCGGTGGCCGAGCGCGGTGGTGGCTGGGCCGACTTCGCGCTGCTGTCGAACGACCTGCGACAGGACGTCGCCGCGCTCGGCGAGCTCGTCCCGCGGCCGCCAGAGGAGGGCGGACGGACGCGGCCCGACGGCCTCGACATCGCGTGGCGCGTCGTACGACTCGCGAAGCCGCTCCCGTTCCTCATCGAGGACCTCACCGCTCGCGAGCTGCGCGTCCCGAGCGGCAACGCGACGGTGCACGCGAACGCCACGACGGGCATCGCCGGCATCGTGGTCGGCGCGTCGGATCCGGGACGCGTCGGCGCCGGCTACGCGGTGCTGCGCGACCGCGGGGCGCCGCCGATCGAGGTGCGCGGCGCCGAGCGCGACGGACTCATCGACGTTCGATTCACAGGAGAGCGCTAGCGCCTTCGCGACCGCCGGATCAATCCACCGACTCGTGTCGCAGGAGATCGTCGTAGCTTTCGCGCCGGCGCACCAGACGCGCGTGCCCGTCGGCGACGACGACGACAGCCGGACGCGGCGCGAGGTTGTAGTTGCTCGCCATCGAGAGCTGATACGCGCCGGCCACCGGGACGGCGATCACCTCGCCGACGCGCGGCAGCGGGAGTGTGACCTTCTGGATGAGGATGTCCCCGGTCTCGCAGTACTTCCCGGCGACAGCGACCTCGCTTTCGTCATCCCCGCGCACCCGGCTTGCGAGCGCCGCCGTGTACCGCGCGCCGTACGCCGTCGGGCGGATGTTGTCGGCCATGCCGCCGTCCACGGCGACGTAGGTGCGCGCTCCCCGCTTCACCGATCCGACCCGGTAGAGGGCGACGCCGGCAGGCGCGACGATCGCCCGGCCTGGCTCGAGCGTCAGATCCGGCAGCGGCTCGCTGAAGCCGTGGCGCGCGGCGGCGTCGGCGACGAGACGCGCGACCTCGCGGATCATCTGAGCCGGACGCGTCTCGGGGTCCTCCATCGTGTACCGCACGCCGTACCCGCCTCCGGGGCTCAGCTCGCGCGCGACGAAGCCGGTCTTCTCGCGCATCGCGGCGGCGAACTCGAACAGCCGCTCGATGGACTCGCGGTACGGTGCCAGCTCGCGTATCTGCGAACCGATGTGGGCATGGAAGCCGCGGAGATCGAGCTTCGCGCGCTCGAGCACGGCGCGAACGCCCGCTTCGGCCGCGCCGCTCGCAATGTCGAGGCCGAACTTCGTGTCCTCCGCACCCGTCCGCAGGTGCGCGTGGGTATGCACGTCAACGCCCGGACCCAGACGCAGGAGCACGGGTATGGGGTCCGCGCGCCTCGCACCGACCCGTGCAAGGAGAGCTATCTCGTCGAGGTTGTCGATGACGATGCGTCCAATGCCTTTGCCGGTCGCGAACAGCAGCTCGTCCTCGCTCTTGTTGTTGCCGTGGAAGAAGACGCGGTCCAGCGGGAAGCCCGCGCGCACGGCGGCATGCAGCTCACCGCCCGACACCACATCCAGACCCAGGCCTTCCGCGGCAAGGAGCCGCAGCAGCCACGGCGCGCCGTATGCCTTCGCCGCGTAGCAGACCGTCGCGCGGCCGCCGTAGCCGCCGACCGCTTCGCGGAACGCACGAGCGCGCGCGCGGATCGTCGCCTCGTCATACACGTACAGCGGCGTGCCGTACTCCGCGGCCAGATCGACGAGACCGCAGCCGCCGACCTCGAGGGTGTCGTTCGATGTGAGCCGCGCGGTATCGGGGAAGAGCTCTTTGGGGAAGGTCATCGCAGCAGCGATGCTATGGCCGCGACCGTCAGGACGACGGACCATGCGGGAAGCTTCGCGAAGAGCATCGCGAGTCCGGCGAGGGCGAGCGCGGCGTCGCTCGGAGCGCGGATCGCGCTGCTCGCGACGGGCGTGATGAGCGCCGCGAGAAGGATCCCGACGACCGCGGCGTTGATCCCGCGAAGCGCCCCCTGCGCGTCGGCGTGGCCGCGCAGCACGCTCCACCACGGGACGGCCGCGAACACGAGCAGGAACGCCGGCAGGAAGATCGCGAGCAGAGCGATCGTCGCGCCAACGACGCCGTGCGGCGGCCACGGCGTGAACAGGTCAAGCATCCGTCCGGGTTGGCTGTCGGCGAACGGCGTGATGACGGATCCGAGATACGCGGCGAACGTGAACAGTGGCCCCGGCATGGCCTGCGTCGCGCCGTACCCGGCGAGGAAGCGCTCCTCGGTGACCCATCCCGGCGGGACCACCTCGGCCTGCAGCAGGGGAAGGACGACATGGCCGCCGCCGAAGACCAATCCGCCGGCACGGTAGAACGAGTCGAGGAGCGCGAGCTCGCCGCTCGCGAAGGTGACGCGCGCGAGCGGGAGCAGCGCGAGGAGCGCCGTGTACAGCGCGGCGCATGCGAGCGCGGCCCGACGCCCGATGCGCAGGTCCAGGGCCGCGCCGGTATGGAGCGGGCCGCCGCGAAGCAACAGCCAGCCGGCCACGCCGGCCGCCGCGATCACGGCGATCTGCGCCGGCGCGCCGGGCAGGCCGAGCACGAGCACGACGGCGACCGCGCCGATCGCGACACGGACGGGATCCCACGTGAGCGCGCGCGCCATGCCCCAGACGGCGAACGCCACGATGGCGACGGTGACGACGCCCAGACCGTGGATGACACCGGCGGCTTGATCGGCGAAGCGGTCCAGGAACGTCGCGATCACGACGAGCGCGACGGCCGACGGCAGCGTGAACCCGAGCCACGCGAGGAAGGCCCCGAGCGGGCCGGACCTGATGAGGCCGATCGCGATGCCCACCTCGCTGCTCGTGGGACCGGGGATGGACTGGCAGAGCGCGACGAGCTCGGCGTACGTGGCCTCGTCGAGCCAGCGGCGCCGCACGACGTACTCGTCGCGGAAGTAGGCGAGGTGAGCGATCGGGCCGCCGAACGACGTGAGTCCGAGACGGAGAGCGACGAGGAATGTCTCCAACTTGTCTTAGCGTGACCTATAACGCATCGTCGCGGCGCACACACCCACCGGAGGTCACGATGGCGGACAAGGAGCGCGAGAGCGCAAAGCCCGAAGAGAACCTGTCGCTCGCGGAGATCCTGAAGGTCAAGGTGAGCGACGAGCGGGTCGAGCGCCTCAAGAAGCTCACCAACGTCGACGCCGAAGGCGTGAGCGACGAGATCTTCACCTGGCTCGTCCGCCAGCAGGCGCAGTGGGCGAACATCCAGTACACGCGCTTCCTCGCCGGCGCGAAGTTCACCGAGCAGGACGTCGACGAGCTGCTGTGGCACGCGATCGACACGCATACGCACGGTGGCTCGGATCCGATGGAGCGGCTGCTGCTCGAGGACGACATCGGCATCGACTACACGGAGGCGGGCATGCGCGTGATGAACGTGAAGACGTGGTACACGCCGTCCGCATCACGCAATGCGCTCGTACAGAAGATCGTGAACCGGCACGCCGAGGCGCACGGCCTGCGACCGGTGCTGTGTTACGGCGGCGTCGTCCTCAACTACTCGATGGGCGGATTCAACCCCGAGGCGGTGAAGAAGTGCCTCGGGTTCCCGGGCATGAAGTACGTCTGGATGCCGATGGTCGATAGCTACCACCACCGGCGCGTCGTGTACGACGACTGGTCCGGGTTCGGCCTGTCCTTTCTGGACGAGAAGCGCAAGGTGCTGCCGCAGGTCCAGGAGATCCTGCGGATCATCGCGGCGAACGACCTCGTCCTCGCGTCCGGGCACTACCCGTACGCGGACACGGTGCTGCTCGTCGAGGAGGCCCGTCGTCTGGGGGTCGAGCGCATCGAGATCATCCATCCCGCGCACATCCACTCCAAGCACACGATCGCGGACATGAAGGAGGAGGCGAAGCGCGGCGCGAAGCTCATGCTCTCCGGCCTCGGCGCGATGGCGTTCCCGCTCCACGAGAGCGGACCGCTCTACGCCGCGCGGATCGTGAAGGAGGTCGGACCCGAGAACCTCGTGTACGGCAGCGACTTCGGCCAGCTCCAGAACTTCCCGCACGTCGTGGCGAACCGCTGGATGGTCAAGCTGCTCCTCGCGTACGGCTGTACCAAGGACGAGATCCGCACCGTCTTCCAGGTCACGCCGGCGAAGCTGTTCGGTCTCGAGCCGCCCCCGCCGCTCGGCACTCCGCCTCACCCGGAGCAGAAGCCCGCGGAGGAGCGTCGCTACGTCGGCCATCCGCAGGCCGACCCGCGCGCGCGGCGGCACGCACACGGTCCGGGCCCGAGCGCACCGGCGCCGCGGCACACGGTGGACCCCGACGACGCCTGCCTCTGCTGAGACGCGCCGCAGGGTGCCCCACTACACGAAGTCGCACGGCCTGGGCAACGACTACCTCGTCATCGATCCGAAGGACATCCCCTTCGAGCTGACGCCCGACGCGGTGCGCCTCATCTGCGATCGCAACCGAGGCGTCGGCTCCGATGGCATCCTCGTCGTGTCGCGGTCCGACGGCGCCGACTTCGGCGTTCGCATCCTGAACCCCGACGGCAGCGAGGCCGAGAAGAGCGGCAACGGCGTGCGCATCTTCGCGAAGTTCCTTCGCGAGCACGGCTACACCGATAGGGACCGCTTCACGCTCCACACGCTCGGCGGCCGGGTGACGTGCGTCCTCGAGCACGACGGCGGCCGCGTGTCGCAGGTCACCGTGGACATGGGCAAGGCGCGCTTCGATCCGCTCGAGTCGATCGAGGTCGGCGGTCAGCGCTTCGAGGTCACCGCGGTCTCGATGGGCAATCCCCACTGCGTGATCGTCGTGCCGGACCTCACGCAGATCGACATCCGCACGCTCGGTCCGAAGATCGAGACGCACCCGGCGTTCCCCAAGCGCACGAACGTGCAGTTCGCGCAGGTCACCTCGCGCGCCGAGGTGCGGATCCTCATCTGGGAACGCGGCGCGGGGTACACGCTCGCATCGGGGTCATCGAGCTGCGCGGTCGTCGCGGCCTGCCACCGCCGGGGCCTCGTCGATCGCGACGCCACCGTGACGATGCCGGGCGGTCAGCTGCGGATCGGCATCGCCGACGACGGGGAGATCCGCATGCGCGGCCCGGTCGAGGAAGTGTGCACCGGCGACCTCAGCGCGGACCTGCTGCGCCATCTCGCCCGTGCGCCTAGCGCAGGTCGGCCCAGGTGAAGAGCACCGTGAACGCGCGGCACCACACGACGACGGACTTGTAGTCGCCTGTCGCCGTGCCGGCGGGCAGCTCGTAGTTGAAGCTGCCGTTGGTCGCCTTGAGCGCCCCCAGGTACAGATCGCGATTCCCGTCGTACGCGCCGCCCATGCCCCGGCCGAGGTACACGTGCAGGTCGGGGCCGTTCTGGATCGCGACGTTCTCGAAGCGCAGATACGTCTTGCCGTCCAGCTCGACGAGCGACACGGGTCCGGTGCCCCGGTGCAGGTCGTCGACCCGCTGCAGCTGGCCGGTGGCGAGCACCTTCGGACCGGCCGGCGCCGCGGTGGACGCTGCCGTGCTCGCCGAGGTCGCGGTCGCCCCGGGGGTCGCGCTCGCCGTGCGCGCGGGCAGGTCCTCGTTCAGGGTCGTCGTGAGGAAGAGCGGCGAGATCGTCCACCACGCGAAGGCACCGCCCACCAGAAGGACGAGCGCGAGGGCCGCCTGCGCCGGCCGGCTCCTCTTGAGCGTACCGATCATCGCTTCAGAGTCTAGGAGGCACTCGGTTACGTTCCGATGACACGCGCGGTCGCTGAACGCGCATGTACCCCGGGTTCGGTAGGCTCCGGCGATGGACTTCGACCTCTCCCCCGAGCAACAGGAGATCCACAAGCTCGCGAACGAGTTCGCCGATCGCGAGATCGCGCCCGGCGCACGGGAGCGCGACCGCGCCGAGCGTTTCCCGCACGACGTCCTCAAGAAGATGGCGCCGATCGGCTTCCTGGGCGGCCCGATCCCCGAGGAGTACGGCGGGATGGGCGTCGACTACATCTCTCACGCGATCATCACCGAGGCCATCGGGCGCGCCGACTCATCGGTGCGCACGACGCTCTCGGTCCAGATCTCGCTGGTGGAGATCACGATCCTCAAGTTCGGCACCGAGGAGCAGAAGCGCACCTGGCTGCCGCGACTGTGCAAGGGCGAGGTCATCGGCTGCTTCGGACTCACCGAGCCCGCCGTCGGGAGCGACGCGACGCGGCTGCAGGCCACAGCAAAGCGCGACGGCGACAGCTGGATCATCAACGGCCGCAAGATGTGGATCTCGAACGGGTCGGTGTCCAAGCTCGCGCTCGTGTTCGCGAACGCCGATCCCTCCAAGGGCCACAAGGGCATCACCGCGTTCCTCATCGACCGCGACAAGAGTCCTTATGGCAGCCAGGCGCTGCACGGCAAGCTCGGGCTCCGCTCATCGGACTCGAGCGAGCTGATCCTCGACAACGTCCGCGTCCCGGATGCGATGCGGCTCGGTGAGGTCGGCGCGGGCTTCAAGATCGCGATGGCCGCGCTCGACTCGGGGCGCTACTCGGTCGCGGCGGGCGCGGTCGGTCAGGCGCAGGCCGCGATCGACGCGTCGGTGGCGTACGCGACGCAGCGCAAGGCGTTCGGCAAGCCGATCGCCGGGCACCAGCTGGTGCAGGAGCTCATCGCGGACATGGTCGTCGAGACGGAGGCCGCGCGACTGCTGGTGTACCGGGCCGGGCACCTGAAGAACAAGGGCGTCGCGAGCACCCGCGAGACGAGCATCGCGAAGCTGTACGCCGGCGAGATCGCGCAGCGCGCGTGCGACAACGCGATACAGATCCACGGCGGGTACGGGTTCTCCGATGAGTTCCCGGTCGAGCGGCTCTGGCGCGACGCGCGCGTCAACCGCCTGTACGAAGGCACGACGCAGATCCAAAAGCTCATCATCGGCCGCTTCGCCACGGGCATCGACGCGATCGGATGAACTGGAGCGACGCGGCGGATTCGGTGCTGGGAGCGTTGGTGCGGATGGTGCCCGAGACGCTGCGAGAGCTGGCGGGCGCGGCCGCCCGAGACGAGAGCGAAGCCGTCGCCGAGCAGCGCGGCGCGAGCGAGGTCGAGGTCGATGACGTCGTCCGCGGCTGGATCCGCACCACGCCGCCGGAGCAGCGCAATGGGCTCATCGCGGTGATCGAGAGCCTCGGCCTCGAGCCCGAGGTCTACGTCGAGGAGCTCGAGTCCGCCGAGGGCTGGGAAGAGGAGCTCGAGGAGCCGCCCGACTCGTAGACGCGCGCCGTCGTCAGTCGAGCGCGCGCGGCGTGCGGGACTTCGCCCGCTCGGCCGTACGGATACGCGGCCGATGCACGATGAGCCGCCTGCGATGCTGACGGTGGGCACGCATGGTCGGGGACACGCGGTGCGGCGTCGCTTCGGCGGTGTCGTCGCGCGGATGGCGGAGCGTGAGGAAGCCGCTCGTGCCGAGCGCCCGATGGATGAGCCAGATCCCCAGCGGCAGCATCGCGCGCGCCGCCGTCGCATCGATCACGCGGGGACCCGTCAGGCGCAGCTCGTGGCCGCGATGCGCGAGGACAGCGCCGCGTGCGGCGAGAACGTTGCGGCACCAGTCGGTCTCGGCGCCGTAGATGAGGCCGACAATGAACCCTTCGCTGGTCTGCTCGGCGAACACCGGTGTGCGGTATTCGCGCCCGGTGCGACGGCCGACGTGGTGGACGATGGAGACCGCGAGCGGCCCGGCGATGCGGAGCACGATCGGATTCAGGATCTGACGATTGATCCAGGCCACGAGCCGCCCGCCGCGGCGGCCCGCGCGGCCGGCGAGGAAGTACGCGGCGAGTGTCGCCGCGAACATGCCGAGCGCGCGGCCGGCCAGTATCCCCATGCCTCTAGGCTAAGCGCCCGGCGCTACGACGATCACCTCTGTTTCCGCGTCGGCCGGAGCGGATGAGCGCGACGGCGCGTAGCCGGGGCCGAAGCCGTCCTCGAGATCGATGAGCCGCGCCTGCTCGGCGATCCAGTTCTCGTTGCTGTTCATACGACGCGCTCCTCCGCAAGCTTTTCCTGGAACTTCGATCCGAGCCGCGACCCGCCGAACTCCTCACCGACGACCTGGTGATAGGGGACGCCCGAGAAGAAGTGATGGCTCTTCGTCGGCAGGTCCGCGCCCGGCTCCCATTCCTTGCGCTGCAGCTCGATGTACGCCTGCTCCTGCTTGGTGCGCATCCCCTGGAGGAGCGTCGCGAGGCCGTGCGCCATCGCGTGCTGCGCTCCGAGCGTGATGAACAGGAAGCGGTAGCCGAGCTCGCCGAGCTGCGCGAAGGTGATCGGGTCGGGATCGTTGAACCACTTGAACGAGCTCGACCAGTTGAACGCGAAGCGAGCGTGCGGGAACCGGCGGCGCACCTGATCGGCGAACCGCTCGACGGGCTCGCGCTCCGAGGTCGGGAACTCGCACCACACGAGATCGGGGATGCCGGTGTCGAGGTAGCGCAGCGCACGCTCGATGGCGAGCTCGATGCCGCGCGCCTTGTCCGGCGCGTCGATGGCCGAAAGTCCGTCGGTCCGCGCGATGACGACGAAGTCGGGCCGGCCGAGGTCCTCGGCCACGGCGCGGGCCATCCGCAGCTTGCCGATCATCTCGTCCGCGGAGATGAGCGCCTTGCCGCCGATGTGGCCGCAGCGCTTCGGCAGGACCTGATCCTCGAGGTGCGCCGCGGCGACGCCGGCGGTCACGTAGAGCTCGGTCGTGCGCTGGACGTTGAACAGGTTGCCGTAGCCGCCGTCCATGTCCACGACGACCGGCGGGATCTCGAGGTGCTTCGGCTCGATCCCCTTCTCGGGATCGCCGACGGCCATCGTCAGCTGGAACTTGCGGAGGGCCGACACGGTGCGGCGCGCGCCATCCGCGATCTCCGGTCCGCTGTACAGGTCCATGTCGGTGGTGCCCAGATGGCCGATGGCGAACGAGTAGCCGCTGAAGTACACGGCCTTGAAGCCGTAATACATCGCGAGCTCGGCGCCGTGCGGGTCGTAGACCCCGGGGCCGAAGAGGAACGGCTCGGTGTTCAGGAGCTCGCGCATGCGCGTGCTCGGGTCGGTCCACCGCGACGCGGGGACGACGTAGCCATCCGGCAGGAGCGAGGTCGGCGCGAGCTGGAGCTGCTCGGTCACGCGGACGGACGTGTCCGTCTCGGGCGTCTCAGTTGTCATGGTCGATGTCACACCGATCCGGGCAACCGCACGCCATCTGCTTCTTGAGCAGCTCGGCGCGCTCGCGCTCGATGGCGATGCGCTCGTCAAGCTCGATCATTTCGGCCTCCCGGCGCTGTTGCAGCATGCGGCGAGGACGGGCATCTTCCGTGCCGTTCAGCCCATCAGTCCAATTGCTAGTTCTGATGCGAGCTATAAACTTCGCTGATATGCCGGAATCGATGCTCCTTGCGCACCTCGAGTCGTTCGTGGAGGTCGCCCGGACCGGGAACGTGAGCCGGGCCGCGGAGGCCCTGTACCTCACCCAGCCGGCGCTGACGGCGCGGCTAAAGTCCCTGGAGAGCGACCTGGGAGTCGAGCTCTTCGTGCGCAGCGCCCGCGGCATGAAGCTCACCGACGCCGGTCGCGCGTTCCTCCCCTACGCGCAGCGCACGCTCGGCCTGGTGACCGAGGGCCGGCAGGTCGTGGCCGATCTGCGCGAGGGCGCCACCGGCGAGCTCGTCATCGGCGCCGCGCCGGCCGTCAGCACCTACCTCCTGCCGACGATCCTCAAGACATTCCGCGCGACCCATCCGAACGTGCGCCTCGGCGTGCGGACCGGCCACACCGAGGAGGTGCTCGAGATGGTGCTGCGGGCGGACGTGAACATCGGTCTCGGCCGGCCGGTGCGTCATCCGGAGATCGAGCTGATCCCCGTGTTCGAGGACGAGATGCTGCTCGTGGTCAGCCGACGGCATCCGTTCGCGGCGCGCACGAAGGTCCGCCTGGACGAGCTCGCGTCGGAGCGTCTGATCCTGTTCGATCGGACGTCGAGCTATCACGAGCTCACGAGCGCGCTCTTCCGCGAGGCGGGCGTCGTGCCGGCGAGCGTGCTCGAGCTCGACAACGTCGAGGCCGCGAAGAAGATGGTGCAGCAGGGACTCGGCGTCGCGCTCCTTCCGCGCATGGCGCTCGAGGCCGAGCTGCGCTCGCGCTCGCTCCGACCGGTCCGGCTCACCGGAGCGCAGCCCGTGCGCCGGCCGATCGTCGCGCTGCGGCGAAAGGACGCCGGTCAGCCGATCGGGCCGGTCGCAGGATTCCTCGAGACGCTGCGCGAGGCGCGACTCTAGCGCTCGAGGTTCGCGCGCTCGCGGCGCGCGAGCGCGCCACCGATGCTCTCCGGAGCGCGCTCTATCGCGTCACCGAACTCGCGGCGTGCCGCATCGACGTCGCCGGCCTCGCGCAGGGCGACGCCGGCGAGGTAGCCGAGGAACGCGGCGTCGTGCGCGGTCGGCTTCGCTCGGCGCATCGCCTCGAGCTTCGCCGTCATGCCCGCGCGGTCGCCGCGGCGCGCGTCCGCGATCGCGGCCACCACCGCGGTCATCGCCGCGACCGTGGCGTTCGGGCTCTGCTCTGCGTCGCGCACCAGGTCGCGCGCGAGAGCCGCACCACGTTCGCGGTCGCCGCCTTTCGCGGCGAGCTCGCTCCACGCGAGGGCGAGCTTCGCCATGGGATCGTCGGCTGCGAGGGCGGCGACACGGCGCGCGTCGCCGGCGCGATTGAGGGCGGCATACGCGGCGACGAGCCGGGGGGCGATGCGCGGCGGACCGAGCTTCTTCATCGCCGACTCCCAGAGCGATGCCGCGGACAGCGGATCGCCCGCGGCGTAGAGGACGTCGGCCGCGACCTCCTGCACCTGGGGGAATCGATGGAACCGCGCGAGCAGGGGCGCCATGAGCTCCCGGGCGCGTGTGATGTCGCCGGCGTCGAGCGCGTCCTCCGCCTCGACGAGCGTCGCGCTGAAGCGACGTAGGCGAAGCTGGTAGGCGACGAACGCCACGACGATCACGGCCGTCGCAGCGAGGCCGAGCGCCGCCGCGATCGGCCGCTCGCCCAGCACGGCCGCGGCGACGGCGACCACGGCCCCCGCGACGGCGACGAGCCACAGGGCGGTGATGGCGGGATGGCCGCCCGGTGTGACCGCTCTCAACACAGCCCGGCTATCCACACTCCATGGCGGCCTGGACCGGAATCCGTGCGCTTATCCACCGGAAACGAGCGGTTATCCACAGCCTGCGTCGACCGGCGCCCGCTAGGTGTCCGCTAACAGCCCGCTCGCGATGACGAGCCGCTGGATCTCGCTCGTGCCCTCGTAGATGCGGGTGATCCGCGCGTCGCGGTACGCGCGCTCGATCCAGAGCTCACGCATGTACCCCATGCCACCGTGGATCTGCACGGCGGAATCCGCGACCCGGCCGAGCATCTCGCTCGCGAAGAGCTTGGCCATCGCGGCGCGGTCGGTGATGCGCTCGCCGCGGTCGGCGCGCGTCGCAGCGTCGTACACCATGAGCCGCGCCGCGTGGATCTCGGTCGCCGCGTCCGCGACCATCCACTGGATCGCCTGGTTCGCGCCGATCGGCTTGCCGAACTGAACGCGCGTCTTGGCGTGCTCCACGCTTGCCTCGAGCAGCCGCTGCGCCGCGCCGACTGAGTGCGCGGCGAGACCGAGCCGGCCGAAGTCGAGCGTGCGGAGCGCGATCTTGAAGCCGTCGCCCTCCGCGCCGACGCGCTGTCGGTCGGCGAGCCGCAGGGCGTTGAAATACAGCTGCGCCGTCGTCGAACCGTGAAGACCCATCTTCTCGTCGTTCGGTCCGATGTCCAGCCCCTGCGCGCCGCGCTCGACGACGAAGGCGGTGATGCCTTTCGAGCCGGTCTCCGGCGCTGCGTTCGCGAAGACCACGAACACATCCGCGATCGGCGCGTTGGTGATGAACGTCTTCGCGCCGTCGATGACGTAGCCGTCGCCGTCGCGCCGGGCGGTGGTCTTCAGGCTTCCCGCGTCGCTTCCGGCGCCGGGCTCCGAGAGCGCGTACGCGCCGATCCTGCGTCCGCTGAACAGATCAGGGAGGTATCGCCGCCGCACGTCGTCGGGTCCACCGACGGAGATCGCCGTGCCACACAGCCCGGCCGATCCGCCGACGACGTTCCAGAGCGATGCGTTCGCGCGCGCGAGCTGCTCGACCGCGACGCAGTATCCGAGCTTGCCGAACCCCTGACCGCCCAGATCCTCCGGATGACCGATGCCGAAGAGCCCGGCCTCGCCCATCTTCGTGATGAGCGCGCGCGGGATCTCGTCCTTCTCCTCGATCTCCTGCGCGGCGGGCGCGAGGACGTCGTCGACGAAGCTGCGGACCGTGCGCTGGAGGAGCCGGATCTCTTCCGGAAGCTCGATCTCCATCAGCCGGCCACCTGGACGCCCGCGACGCCCTTCGCGCTCTCGAGCGTCGCGCGAAGCGCCTCCGGAATGCGTGTGGCGCGAAGGGTGGCACGATCGATCATCACCTGCACCGTGGTCATCTCCGCGCAGTGCAGCCCATCGGCGCGGTCGACGGCGTATTCGAACGCCCACGAGGAGTGACGCATGTCTCCGACCCGGACCTTGATGTCGAACTCGTCATCGAAGCGCAGCGGCGCGCGATAGCGCGCGCTCGCCTCACCGATCGTGAAGTCGACTCCCTTCGCGACGAGGTCGGCGTAGCTGATCCCGAGCTCGCGAAGGTACGCGACACGACCGACCTCGGCGTAGAGCAGATAGTTCGCGTAGTACACGACGTTCTGCATGTCGGTCTCGCCGAAGCGCACCCGTTGGCGGTAGCGAAAAGGGAACGCCTCCATGCTCGGCAGGTTAGCCGCTTGGCACGGTCCCTGCTGCCCTGCTCGGCATGACAACCACACATCACGACGACCATCCCACCGAACGGGTGGAACGCGTGGAACGCTACGAGCAGGTGCGCGATCGACCCGTGACCACGCCCTCGGCATCGAACGTCAACGTCGGCGCGACCCGCCCGGCGCCGACATCGGTCTGGACCGTGACCAACGTGGTGACGCTCGTATTCACCGTGCTCGAGGTCCTGCTGCTCCTGCGGTTCGTCTTCAAGCTGACCGGCGCGAACGCCAATCAGCCGCTCATCTCCGCGCTCTACGGCGCGACCGAGCCCCTGGTGCGACCGTTCCAGGGCATCTTCCCCGAGCCGCAGGGTCCGCCGGTCCTCGACATCGCGGCGCTGCTCGCGATCGCGTTCCTGTTCCTCATCGCGCTGCTCATCGTCGCGCTCGTCCGCGCGATCACGAATCCGAAGCACGTCTAGGTGTAGGCGCGCGGCGTCAGGCCGAACGGCTGACGTCGCGCGCGACGTCCCTGGCATGACGCGAGATCGCGAACAGGAAACGACCGCGCACGAAGTGAAGGCGCTCCACCGCCGTCCGTCCATGTCGACCGATGCGGATGACACCGTTCTCCTTGGGCGCGTCGATCCAGGAGTGGTCCGCGCGATAGCCGGTGGCCCAGATGACCGTGCGCAGACCCGACACGCTGGCGCCGTCGGCAAAACGAACGGTGTCACCGGAGGCCGCCACCGCGCGCCGCGCCAAGTGCAGCCCGTGGGTGGCCGCCGCACGATCGAGATCCGCCTCGAGGTAGCCGCCCGCGCGCAGCGGCCAGGGAAGCCAGGACACATACGCGGTGCGCTCGTGAAAGAGTCGGTCGCGCCAGAGCGCCAGCCTCCACCAGGCGGGTGACCGCCAGCGCCTTGGGGGAAGCGGTCTGCGGGTTCCCACCGCGATCGTCGTCGGGCGCGTCCGTGCGACTTCGACCGCGATCTCGCCACCGGAGTTCGCCGCCCCGATGACCGCGACTGGTCCCTCCGGAAGGTCCGCAGCACGGCGGTACTCGCGGCTGTGCAGCTGCAGCACGGCGGGATCAAGGCGAGCAGCGAAGTCGGGAATGGCCGGGGCATCGAATTGACCGCTGGCGATGACGACCGAGCGGGCGCGGATCTCTGTCGTGCCGAGCGTGACTTCGAACGCCTCGCGTCTCGGCCGCAGTGCGGTGACGCCCGCGCCGAGACGGAGGTCGAATCGCATCTCCTTCGCGTAGCGCTCCTGGTAGTCGGCGACTTCGTCCTTGTTCGGGAACGGATCCGCGCCGGCCGTGAAGGGGATACCCGGCAGCGCGTCGAGCTCGCGCGGCGTGAACAGGCGCAACGAATCCCACCTTCCGCGCCACGCGTCGCCGACCCGCGCGTGCGCATCGACGAGCGTGACGTCGCGCCCGGCTCGGACCAGCTCGTGCGCCACGGCGAGTCCACCGTGGCCGGCACCGACGATGAGCACGTCCGTGTCCTCGGACACGCGCTACCTTCGCTCTTCCGGATCGATCAGCCAATCGAGATGAAGCCAGACGACGCGCGAGTAGCGAAAGATGAACGGCACGAGGACGAGATATGCGGTGTTGCCGATGACTAGTGCCAGGACGGGATCGAACCCGGCGACGAGGATGAGCGCGATCACCATCGCGGCCAGGATCGGCACGGCCAACGCGTAGCTCACGACCATCGCGCCTGCGAAGTAGCCGGACTCCCGGTCGAACACGAAACCGCACACCGGACAGGCGGCGTTCATGGAGAGGAAGCGGCGCCACACGCGGCCGTCGAGGCAACGCGGGCAGCGGAGCGTGAGGACCGCCGCGATGCGGCGCACTAGAAGTAGCCGAGGACGACGGCGGCGACGATGATCGCGACGGCCGCACCGACGATGACGATGAGCGGCACGAGGTAGAACAGGACGAGCGCGACGACGAGGATGCGGGTCGCGGTGGCCCGGTCGACCTCGTAGTACGCGCGCACGCCGCGGTACGCGATGACGCCCAGCCACACCAGGCAGGCGACGCCGATGAGCTGCGCGATCTGCGCGCCGACGGTGGGACCGGTCCCGAGGAGCACCGTCGCGGCGTTGGCCGGTATGAGCGTGAGCGCCGCGGCGTAGCCGAAGAATACGAGGAGCGGCAGGTATGCGCGGCGGATCCCGGCGAGCCGCGCCGACGCCTGCACCGCGCTCGACCCGAGGAGCCAGACGAAGATCGGCGTCACGGCGGTCGCGACCAGGACCGCGTCGAACGAGCGCTGGATGAGGTAGATGACCACGGCGGTGCGCTCGGTGCCGAGCGTCTGGAGCATCGCCGTAATGAGCGGATGGCGGGTCGCGCCGAAGAAGAGCTCGTCGAGGTAGGTCTCGCCGGAGATCCGCACCGCGCCGAGGCCAGAGACGAGCGTCGCCGCCAGCACGAGCAGCACCGCGGAGAGCAGCCGGCCGCGTGCGAGCACGACCGGCGCGCCGGCGCTCGGCGAGCGCGCGAGCGCCACGAGCGGCTCCGACCTCAGGTCCATGCGGCACCGAGCGCTCCGCCGACGGCGGCGTCGACGCCTCGGTCGACCGCGGCGCGCCGATCCCCGGTCCACTCGGGCGGGTCGGCGTCGTGGAGGTCGGCCGGGATAGGGGCGCCGAGCATGATCAGGAACTCGATCGACCAGGCCCGCCGCACCGCGTCGAGCGAGTAGCCGCCGCCGCCCATCGCCACCCAGGGCCAGGGCGACGCGGCGAAATAGCGAACGACGTGCTCGCGCGCCTGCGTCGACACCATGAGGTGCGTGAGCGGATCGTCGAAGTGCGAGTCGATGCCCTGCTGAGTCACGAGCACGTCGGGGCGATAGCGCTCGAGCAGCGGCGGGACGACCGCATCGAACGCCCGGACGTACGCGGCACCGTCGGTGTACGGGGGGAGCGCGACGTTGATGCTGTATCCGGCGCCGCGTCCGGTGCCGCGTTCCTCCGCGAAACCGGTGCCGGGGAACAGCGCTCGTCCCGTCTCGTGCAGCGAGATGGTCAGCACCTGATCGGTGTCGTAGAAGGCGGCCTGCACCCCGTCGCCGTGATGCGCGTCGATATCGACGTACGCGACCCTCATCCCACGATCCGCGAGCAGGCCGCACACGATCGCGGGATCGTTGTAGATGCAGAACCCGGACGCTCTCCGGCGCATCGCGTGATGGAGTCCGCCGGAGCCGTTGAACGCGACCCGGAGCGCGCCGGAGAGCACCTGCTCCATGGCGACGAGCGTGCCGCCGGTCGTGAGCAACGAGACCTCGTGCATCCCCGCGAAGGGCGGCGTGTCCTGCCAGGCGGCCATCCCCCACTCGCTGTAGTCGTCGTCGGGATCGCGCGACGCGCGCATGACCGCCTCGACGTAGTCCGGGTCGTGGATGCGCTCGATCTCCGCGCGCGCCGCGGCGCGCGGAGCCAGCACGCGCGCGCCGTCGCGCGCAAAGGCGCCGAGCCGCTCGAGCGTGTCGCGGACACCGATGAGACGCTTCGGCTTCAGCGGGTGATCCTCGCGGTAGACATGCGAAGCCACGCGCGGGTCCCACACGAACCCCGCGGCGGTCACCGCCGCTTGCGTTCCAGCGTTAGGAAGCTGAAGTCGTACGGGTGACGTTCGTCGGCCGGATGCTCGACCGCCTCGGTGACCTCCCAGTCCTGTGGGTCGAGCGGCGGGAAGAACGTGTCGCCGCCCACGTCGGCGTCGACCTCGGTCAGGAAGATGCGGTCCGCCCGCGGCAGGAAGATCTTGAAGATGGCCGCACCGCCGAACACGATGATCTCGGGAGCGTCGCCGGCCAGCCGCAGCGCCTCCTCGGGACTCCGCGCGATCAAGCATCCCTCGCATCGGAAGTCCTTGTCTCTCGTCAGCACGATGCTCGTGCGCTCCGGCAGCGGCCGGCCGATGGATTCCCAGGTGCGGCGACCCATGATCAGCGGCTTGCCGACCGTGAGCTCGCGCACGTGCCTCATGTCGTCGGGCAGCCGCCAGGGGAGCTTGTTGTTCTTCCCGATCGCGCGGTTGCGGTCGTACGCGACGACGAAGCTGATGGTCGCGGCTCGTTCTGCCGGTGGCATCACACCGCCATCTTCGCCTTGATCGACGCATGGCTCTGATAACCCACCAGGCGCGCGACGCCGTCGAGGAGCGGCCCGGGCGCCTCGCCGGACCGCGCACGGTCCAGGATCTCGCGGTAGCGGTCTGTCACGTCGTCGAGCGAGCGCAGCGCCGGATCGAGCGCCAGCGTCGGCGAGGGGAACGGCTCGCGTTCGAGCTGCTCGCGCGCGGCGTCGACATGATCGCGATAGACGTGCGCGTCCGCGAGGACGTGGACGAACTCGTGCGGCTCGAGACCGGTGATCTGCGCGACCAGGTGCAGCAGCACCGCGTACTCGGCCATGTTGAACGGCACGCCGAGGAAGAGATCGCACGAGCGCTGGTACATCATCAGCGAGAGCCTGCCGTCGGCGACGAAGAACTGGAAGAGCGCGTGGCACGCCGGCAGGGACGTCGCGTCGAGCTCGCCCGGGTTCCACGCTGTCACGACGTGACGGCGGCTCTCGGGACGCTCGCGTATCCCGCGGATGACGTCGGCGAGCTGGTCGACGTGCCGACCGTCCGGCGCGATCCAGTCACGCCACTGCTGTCCATAGTTCCGACCTGCGTCACCATCGAATCGCGCTCTGCCGATCCAGTACGGCGCGTACGCGTTGCCGTCCCAGATACGGGTGCCGAGGGCGTGCAACTCGTTCACGTCGGAGCTCCCGGCGATGAACCACAGCAGCTCCGCCAGGACGGCGCGGAACGCGAGGCGTTTCGTCGTGACGGCGGGAAAGCCGTCGCCCATTCGGAAGCGCATGACCTCGCCGAAGATCGCCCGCGTCCCGGTACCGGTGCGGTCGTCGCGCTCGACGCCGTTCTCCAGCGCCTTGCGGAGCACGGCGAGGTACTGACGCACTAGCTCTTCGTCCGACGGTACACGCGACCGCCCACGCGCAGATAGCGCACGCGGCCGTCGGGCCCGCGCAGGAACTCGCCACGCGTGTCCTTCAGCGGACCGTCGAGCAGCGTGAACCGCGCGTCGCTCGTGAACGCGACCCGCGACGGCGGCGGGTCCGGCGGCTTCGGCTGGACGTTCAGCCGGTTGTGCGAGAACGTGCGGTAGACGAGGCCGGTATCGGCGAGCTCGAGCTCCGCATCCGAGAGCTCGGCGAGATAGCGGTCGGCGTACTCCTCATACCGGGTCCTGTCCAGCTCGATGTACGCGGGCTCCGGGACTCTCATCCCAAGACGCTCGCGCTGCCACCACGTCGTCACGTCCTGGTGCAGCAGGCCGCCGCGTGCGGAGTTCGTCTGCACCGCCACCGCCTCGCCGCGTCCGGGGGCGAGCATGAGAACTCCCTGCTGGCCGATGGCCACCCCGCCGTGGTACTGGAGAACGACGCCACCGACGCTCCTGATGAACCACGACACGCCGACCTTGCGATCGAGATCGGCGTCGGCGAGAGGGGTGCGCATCAGGTCGAGCGACGCGCGCGACAGCAGACGCGCGCCGTCCGGCGCGGTGCCGTCGCCCAGATGGAATCGCGCGTAGCGCATCAGGTCGTTCGCGGTCGAGACGATCCCGCCGACCGGCGTCGTCGCGCGCGGGAAGGCCCATGGACGCGCGACCGTCGGCTTTTCGTCCACGATGACGTGGCCGACCGCGACGCGGTGGGTGATCGCCTCGTTCGCGGAGAAGCACGATCGCGTCATGCCAAGGGGTACGAAGAGCAGCTCTCGCGTCGCGTCCTCGTAGCTCTTGTTCGTCACGACCTCGATGAGGCGCCCGAGGAGGGCGAAGCTCGAGTTCGAGTAGTGCCAGATCTCGCCGAGGGGCGTGAGCTGCTCGAGCTCGGCCATCGCCGCGACGTAACGCTCGAGCGCGTCGTCGCCGTGGCCGAAATCCGCGAAACAGTCGCCGAGCCACCCGCCCGTGTGCGTCACGAGGTGGCGGATCGTGGCGCGATCCTGGGCGGCCGCATCGCGCAGGCGGAACGACGGGATGTAGCGGCGGACCGGCGCATCGAGGTCGAGCGCACCGCGCTCGACGAGCCGCATGATGACCGTCGCGGTCATCGTCTTCGTGACCGACGCGATCTGGAACAGGGTGTCACCGTCAACTGGTAGCGCATGCTCGACGCTCGTGACACCGAGGCCGAGGACCTCGACGTCGTCGCCGCGCAGCAGGCCGATCGCGACACCGGGGACGTGGTAGCGCTCCATGGCGTCCCGGACGAGGGGCTCGAGCGTTGGCTCCACGGTCCGCGATGCTAGGACGTGCGCGCGGCCTGCGTTACCGCTCCGGAAAGCCGGAGGCGGAGGTCACTGCGGCGTCATCCCCATGATGGCGAGACAACCCTGCCGCATCGCGACCTGTCGCACCGTGAAGGGGAATTCGTTGGAGATCTCTCGCAGCGCTTCGTCGAGTGCCGCACGGACGTTGTCGAGCAGGGCCGCAGGCAGCGGGTCCGCGCTGAGTCGGCGGAGGCGGATCGCGAGCTTCCCGTCGACGACGCCGACGATGATGTCGGCCTTCGCGCTCAGCGTGAGCACGGACGCGCTCATCGCACCGGAGAGATGCACGCCGGCCGCGTCGATGCTGGCGCGCAGGTCCCTCACCTCGGCCGGCACATTCGCCGGGATGGTCGACTCGCCCGCGGTGGCGAGATCGGCGTCGGTCACCACCAGCGCGACCGGCTGTCCTTTGTTCGCGCTCGCGAACGCCTCCAGCGCCGCGAGGCCGTCGCCCGCGACGCCGCTGCTGAAGACACGTCCGGCCGCCTGCGCGCTGCAGACGTTGCCGACGATCTCGGGCGCGTCGAAGGCGGAGACGGTCTGCGGCGACGAGGCCGCGTACGTGAAGCCGGAGCGCACGATCTCGGCGACGCCGGCACTGGCCGTGAACGTGCGTGTGGCCTCGCGTGTCTGGCCCCGGAACGCGTCGACGGTGAGCGTCGCGGCCGGAGTCGCTGCGGTCCGCGTCACGGCCATCGCGTAACGGCCGGCCGGCGGCTCGCGCAGCGTCACGGTGTTCCCGCTCGCCACGCAGCCGAAGAGCTCCTGCTTGTTCGCGCCGTTCCCGCAGACGGCGCCGGTCGGAGCGGTGATGGCCAACTCGACGCCAGGGGCGCCGCTGAGCACGAGACGCGCGGTCGGTGCCTGCGGCGAGGCCTGCGCCGGCGCGGGCTGGTTCGTGGCGATCGTCACCTGCTGGTTGGCACCGACCGTGACGCTGCCGCCGGCGTTGGCGGTGACCACGATCTCGCCGGCATCGACCTTATAGGTGACGGAGGTCGTGCCGTCGGCGTTCTGCGTGACCGCGGTCTCGAACGACGTGCCGCGCACGGCCGCGATCGATGTCGGTGTCTTGATCTCGAACTTCGAGTCGGGGGTCTTCAGCTGCGAGACCGCTGCCCAGGAGCGGCCCAGCGTCTGCTCCACGAGGAGCTGGATCCCGCCGCCGCCGACGCGGTTCAGCGTGAGGACCTTGACGAGCGACCCGGGATCGACGCTGAGCGTGGATGCGTCGAAGAATGTGAGGACCGCGCGCCCGTCCTTGCTCGAGCGGACGAAGTCGCCGTTCGCCAGGACCTCCCCATCGAGCGCGGGTACGAAGTCGCTCGACCCCTTCTGCGCGTCGACCGCGGTGTTGAGCACGGCCAGCGTCGCGGCGTTGTCGGTCGCTGCGCCGCGCGGCAGGTAGAGATACACGCCCGCGCCGACGAGCAGCAGGACGAAGAGGAGGCATCCGAAACGCTTCACCGGTCGTTCACCCGCCGGGTCGGAAGGCTAGCAGACAAGCCGCACTGTTCCGGTGGCGGCGCTGTCTCAGCCGCTCTGCGCGCGCTCCCAGTCGTCGCGGAGCACCTCGCCGTGCCAGACGTCGTGCCACTTGCCGCGCGTGAAGAAGTGCTCGCGGCTGACGCCGATCGTGCGATAGCCGTTCTTCTCGAGAGCGCGCCGGCTCGCGACGTTCTCGACGAACACTTCGGTCATCAGCTTGTGCAGATTGAGATCGCGGAACGCGTAGCGCGTGCGCAGGCGCATCGCCTCCGTCGCGTAGCCCTTGCGCCAGTGCGCCTTCTCGCCGATGACCGTGCCGGTCGTGCCGTGCGCGTTGATCCAGTCGATGGCGTGGATCCCGGTCGCACCGATCGTCTGCCCCTCCGCCTCGATCACCCAGAACACGGTGTCCTTGGACTCACCGAACTTCTTCAGGATGTCGACCTCGTAGTAGAGCGCGACCGCCATGCGACGACCGAGATAACGCGTCACCTCCATGTCGGCGAACCACGGCACGAAGCGGGGCGGGTCGCTGTCATCCGCGGGTCGCAGCGTGACGTGATCGCCGTGCAGTACCGGTCCGAACATGGGCACGCAGAATAGCCAAACGATGGACCTGCGCTTCCTCGGAGCGGCGACGACGGTGACCGGGTCGCAGTTCCTCGTCACGACGTCGCGCGCGAAGGTCCTCATCGACTGCGGCATGTTCCAGGGCAACCCGCACGAGACGATCCGCAACCGCGTGCCGCTCGCCTACGATCCGACCGAGATCGATGCGCTCATCCTCACGCACGCGCATCTGGATCACTGCGGCCTCATACCGCTCGCCGTCGCGCACGGCATGCGCGCGCCGATCTTCGCGACCGCCGGGACGGTCGAGCTCGCGACGCTCGTGCTGCTCGACTCCGCGAAGCTGCAGGAGGAGGCGGCGAAGCGCGACGCCCGCTTCGAGCGGCGGCACCCCGGCCGCGCGGCACGTGAGGACCGGCGCACCGAACGCGCGCTGCAGGCAGCCAGCGACGAGGCGGCCGCGCTCGAGAGCGAGGCCAGCGCGGAGGAGCGCGATCCGGAGACCATCCTGCGCAGCCAGCCGCCGGAGATCGAGACGAGCGTCGACGACCCGCTCTACACCGAGACGGACGCGCAAGCCGCGCTGCGGCTGTTCCGCTCCGTCACGTACGGGCGCGAGATCGAGGTCGCGAGCGGCGTCCGCGCCACGCTCTACGACGCCGGACACATCCTCGGGTCGGCGATCGTGCGGCTGCGTGTCGACGACGACGGCGCGGAGCGCGTGATCGTGTTCTCCGGCGATCTCGGGCGGCCGGGCACGCCGATCATCCGCGATCCCACGCCGATCAGCGACGCCGACTACGTCGTCGTCGAATCGACCTACGGCGGGCGCGAGCACGAGCCGCAGGACGAGGCCGTGCGTCTGCTCGGCGAGATCGTCCGGACCGTGGGCGAGTCGCGCGGCGTACTCCTCGTGCCCGCCTTCGCGATCGGCCGGACGCAGGAGGTCGTGTGGCAGCTCGACCGTCTCCTCGAGCAGCGGGCCATTCCGCGCATCCCGCTCTACCTGGACTCGCCCATGGCATCGAGGGCCACCGAGATCTATCGCCGCCATGCCGAGTACTTCGATGACGAGATGCGCGCGCTGCTGACGAAGGGCGACGATCCGCTCGACTATCCGGGCGCGGTCGTGGCGAACGACATCGCGAAGTCGCGCGCGATCGCGAGCGCGGCGCGCCCGCACATGATCGTCGCATCGAACGGCATGCTCACCGGAGGACGCGTCCTGCAGCATCTCAAGAACCTCATCGGCGACGAGCAGGCCACCCTGCTCTTCGTCGGCTACCAGGGCGAGGGGACGACGGGCGCGCATCTCCAGGCCGGAGCGCGTCAGGTGCGCATCGACGGGCGGCTGCACGAGGTGCGCTGCCAGGTGCGCTCGATCGACGGCTTCTCGGCGCACGCCGACGAGTCGGAGCTGCTCGACTGGCTGCGGGGCTTCACGAAAGGGCGCCGGCTCCGTCGGGTATTCGTCGTCCATGGAGACCCGGACGCGCAGGCCGCGCTCGCGCCAAAGATCCGCGCGCTGGGCTTCGACGTGCATGCTCCGAAGTGGCACGAGCGCGTTCGGCTCGAGTGAACGTGTCCATAAAGCTGCGAACTGCCGAGGGGCGGGATGCCGCGGCCATAGCACGGGTACACGTACGCACCTGGCAGGCCGCATACCGGGGACTTCTGCCAGACAGCTACCTGAGGTCACTCGACGCCGAGCTAGACGAACGCACGGCACGCTGGGAGGGCTTCATTGACGCGGCCGCTGCACGGCGGCAGACGCAGATCGTCGCGGTAGACGACGAACAGGTCGTGGGATTCGTCACCTTCGGCCCCTCCGACGAGCACCCGCACGACGGGCGATCGGGCGAGGTGTATGCGATCTACGTCCAGCCGAGCCACTGGGACCGCGGCTACGGCCGCGCGCTCTTCACTGCGGCGCAGCGCGGCCTCGCGGCTGCCGGTTTTGAGACCGCGACTCTATGGGTGCTCGCGACGAACGGCCGCGCTCGTCGCTTCTACGAGCTCGCCGGTTGGACAGTGGACGGCGCCACGAAGACGGATCGACGCCGTAGCGTCGTGCTCCACGAGGTGCGCTACCGGTCTCAGCCGCTCCAGACGGGTACGCCCGCGCCCTAAAGCGGCCGTTGCGATAGCGCGGCCTGTAACAAGACCTCGTCCCCGCGCTTCTCCGCGACGTCGAGCTTGGCGCGGATGCGCGTGAGGTGCACGCGCAGCGTGTTCGGCGAGACGCCGAGGCGCGCCGCGAGCGACGCGCGGTCCATGCGCTTGCCTTCCCGCGAGAGCTGCTCCATCTCGCGGAGGATGCCGATCTCGCGCCAGGTGAGGCCCATGCTCCGCAGCCCGAACGTCGCCTCGTCCAGCGCCGACGCGCCGACGGCCGCGCCGGCGTCGGTCTTTGCGCGCAGCTGCGCGGCCTCGGCTCGCGCACGGATCGT
>DATEDV010000380.1:0-5002 GCA_035281485.1 Candidatus Limnocylindria bacterium
GTCGCTGGGGCGCGGCGTGTAGCCGATCGGCGTCTCCATCGCGCCGGCGCGACCGGCGCAGCGATCGATGATCCACATCACGACGCGCATGTTCTGCCCGAAGCCCGGCCAGAGGTACCGTCCGTCGCCGCCCTTGCGGAACCAGTTCACCAGGAAGATCTTCGGCGGCTGCGTCATGCGTCCGAACATCGAGAGCCAGTGCGCGAAGTACGCGCCGGCGTCGTAGCCGATGAACGCGAGCATCGCCATGGGATCGCGGCGGATCCGACCGACCGCGCCGGTGATCGCGGCCGTCGTCTCGGCGCCCGCGGTCGCGCCCAGATAGACGCCGTGCGTCCAGTTGAACGCCTCGACCGCGAGAGGCACGGTCGTCGAGCGCCGTCCGCCGAACAGGATCGCGGAGATCGGGACGCCGCGCGGATCCTTCGCGTACCGGGAGAGCGCGGTGTTGTTCTCCATGGGCGCCGTGAAGCGGCTGTTCGGATGCGCCGCCGGCTCCTTCGAGCCGCGCTTCCACGGCCGACCCCGCCAGTCGATGAGGTCCGTGTCGGGGCCGTCCATACCTTCCCACCACACGTCCCCGTCCGGCGTGAGCGCGACGTTGGTGAAGATGCAGTCGTGCTCGAGCATGCGCATCGCGTTCGGGTTGGTGTGGTAGTTCGTGCCCGGCGCCACGCCGAAGAAGCCGAACTCCGGGTTCACGGCGTAGAGGCGGCCGTCATCGCCGACACGCATCCACGCGATGTCGTCCCCGATAGTGCGCAGCTTCCAGCCTTCGAACTCCGGCGGCGGTACGAGCATCGCGAGGTTCGTCTTTCCCGACGCGCTCGGGAACGCGCCCGCGATGAAGTGCGTCTCGCCCTCGGAGTTCTCGGCTTCGAGCAGCATCATGTGCTCGGCCAGCCAGCCCTCCTGCTTCGCGCGGTAGCTCGCGATCCGCAGGGCGAGGCACTTCTTGCCGAGGAGCGCGTTGCCGCCGTAGCCCGAGCCGACCGACCAGATGGTGTTGTCCTGCGGGAAGTGCGTGATGTAGCGGCGCTCGGGATCGCAGTCCGCGACGGAGTGAAGTCCGTGATTGAAGTCGCTCGAGTCTCCGAGACGCTCCAGCGCGACGGTGCCGATCCGCGACATGATCCGCATGTTCAGGACGACGTAGACGGAGTCGGTCAGCTCGACGCCGAGCATCGCGAACGGCGAGTCCGGCGAGCCCATCAGGTAAGGGATCACGTACATCGTGCGACCCTTCATCGCGCCGTTGTAGATCCCCGCCAGCTTCGTGTACGCCTCCTCCGGCGACATCCAGTTGTTCGTGGCACCGGCCTCGCCCTTCGTCGGCGTGCACACGAAGGTGAGCTCTTCGGTGCGTGCCACGTCGTTGGGGTTCGAGCGCGAGTAGTACGAGCCCGGGCGGCGCTCCTCGTTCAATGGAACGAGGACGCCCTCCGCGACCGCCTCCGCCGTGAGCGCCCGCGCTTCCTCTTCGGACCCGTCGCACCAGTAGATGCGGTCGGGCTTGCACATCCGGGCCATCTGTTCGACCCACGTAAGGAGATGCGGATTGGTCGTCGGGGCGGCCTTGGCGACGAGCATTGGGACTCCGATTCTAGAAGTGGTCGCGGTGCGGTGCAGGAAGAGCGCCAGTCATCGGATCGTTTCACGTGACGCGATGATGCGCGACGCGATCACGGCGATCGCGGCGGTCATCGGCAGAGCGAGCGAGAGCTGGACGAGGAAGGGCAGCAGCGGATCGGCGTCGTAGAGGGCGCCGGACAGAACGCCGCCGGCGCCGAATCCGAGCGCGTACACGAGCTGGAATCCGGCATAGCCGAGCGCGCGGCGCGCCGGTGGCAGGACGCGCTGGAGCGTGCCGGCGAGCACGGGATTGATCGCGGTGTTGGATCCGAGGAGGAATGCGCCGACCGCGAGCGGCACCTCCGAGCGCCCCGACAGCGCGACGGTCGCTGCCGCGACCGTGAGGACCGCGCCGGCACCGATGACGGCGGGCGTTGGGCCCACGCGGTCCGCGAGCCGGCCGTTCGCCGCCGAGAACAGCGCCGAGCCCAGGGCGATGAGGCCGATGTACACGCCGACCCGCTCGAGCGGCACTGCCGCGACGTCGCGCAGGTACACCGGTATGAGCGGGCCGACCACGGTCGCGATGAGCGCCGCGAGTGGAGTGATCGCCATGAGCGTCCAGAACGAGCGCGGCAGCGGCGGACCCGGCACGTGCGGGATCGTCGGCGTCGACGAGATCCGCAGCGTGAGCGCGGACGACAGCAGGAACGCGAGCGTCGCGCACACGATGCCGCCGCGCAGGCCGAGGCTCGCGCCGATCGGCCCCGCGAAGGGCGCGGCGAGGATCGTGCCGAAGAAGAACGCGCCGTACACGATCCCAAGCTCGCCCGAGAGCCTGCGCTGTGGCGTCGTCGCCGCGAGATGCGCGCTCATCAGCGGGAGCGCGGCGCTCCCGATCCAGTACAGCGACGACCCGATGAAAGCTCCGCGCCAGTCGGTCAGCGGGATGAATGCCGCTGCGCCGAGCGTCGACATGAGCCAGACGCCGATGAGCAGCGGGCGCCGCCCCCAGCGGTCCGCCGCGAACCCGATCGGGATGAAGCTTGCCGCCGCGACGAAGTTCCCGACCCCAAAGACGAGACCGATGTCGGTCGGGGTCGCGCCGAGCTCGCGCAGGAAGAGCGGCCAGAGCGGACCGAGGAGGCCGAAGCCGATGCCCCACAGGACCTGCGCGGCGGTCAGCGTGCGGGCGTCGCGACCGAGGCTTAGGACTCGCGCCCCTTGACGATGCCTGCCTTGCGGCGCTCCTCGAACTCGGCGCGCGCGCGCTGGAGCACCGCGGGATCGGCGAGCACGTCGATCGCGGTGAGCGCCAGCGCCTTCGCGGCGACGAGCGCGTTTTCGAGAGCGCCCTGCGTCACGGCGAGATCGCGGAACGCGACGGAGTGTCCGGGCACGGGCTCGGTCGATATCGCGATATAGGGATGGATGGCCGGCAGGACCTGCATGACGTTCCCCATGTCGGTCGAGCCGACGCGCTCGTCGTCGCGTGCCTCGAACACCTGCATCCCGATGCTGCGCATATGTGCCGTCCAGAGCTCGGCGAGGGGTGTCGAGAACACCATGTTCTCGTAGCCCGCGTTCTCGTGGACCGTCACCTTCACGGTCGTGCCCGTCGCTGTCGCAGCCCCCTCCGCACAGGCGATGAAACGCTTCAGGACCTCCTGCTGATAACGGCGATCGAGTGCGCGCACGCTGAAGCGCCCGACGGTGTGATCCGGGATCACGTTCGCCGCGCTCCCGCCGCTCGAGATGATCCCGTGGATGCGTGCGTCGGGGCGGAGCTGCTGCCGCATCGCGTTCACGCCGTTGAAGAGCTGGATGAGCCCATCGAGCGCGTTGATCCCCTGATCGGGCTGCGATGCGGCGTGCGCGGCTCTGCCGAAGTACTCGACGAGCACGCGGTTCGATGCGAGGGAGTGTCGCCCCGCGAGGCTGCGGCCCGTGGTGGGGTGGATCATCATCGCGGCGTCCACGTCGTCGAAGCCGCCGGCGCGAAGCAGCGCCACCTTCCCGCCGCCCCCCTCCTCCGCGGGCGTGCCGATCGCGGCGATCGATCCCGGAAGCTCCCCGATGACCTCACGGACGGCGACCGCCGCGGCGGTGCCGATCATCGCGATGAGGTTGTGCCCGCAGCCGTGACCCAGGTCGGCCAGGGCGTCGTACTCGGCGAGGATAGCGACGCGCGGTCCGGCGCCCTTTCCCGACGAGTCGCCGCGGTACGCCGTTTCGACGCCCCGGTAGCCGCGCTCGACCCGGAACGCGGAGCGCTCGAGGTAGTCCGCGAGGCGTTCTGACGCCGCACGCTCCTCGTACGCGATCTCGGGGTTGGCGTGGATCGCCCGAGAGAGATCGAAGAGCGCGTCGCGTCGCGCATCGATCGCGCTCATGGCGCGCTTCCGTAGGGCTGCGACGTCGGGCATGCGCGCGATGCTAGCCAGCGGGCTGATCCGGCGCCGACTGATGACCCGAGATCATCGCGACGATGATCCGATCGAGCGCGCGGTCGGCCTCCTCGAACAGGAGAGCCGCCTGCCCGGACTCGAGGGCGCGACGCCGCGCCACGTGAGCGATCTCAGCCATGAACCGCGCGCGGAAGTACAGGAACGCCTGCGTCGCCTCACCCAGCGAGAGGCCCGCACGCTTGGCCTCGACGCCGTACTCGCGACCGAGCGACTCCGATTGCGCGAGGTACTGCTGCTGTCCGGCGCGCCGCGTGGTGTCGAGATGGCCGAGGAGCAGATCGCTCATGCGTACGCCGCGTTCGCGGAACCAGCGCAGCGAGCTCTCGTCGAAGCGCGTGTGCCAATCCTGATCGTTGACATCGGTCCGCACGCGCCTGCGGAATTCGGACGCGATGCGGTCGGGAGTCTCGCCCATCGCCGTGAGCGACGGCCGCCTGACCGTGCGCGGGCGGGGGAGGAGCGCGTCTATCGCGGATCGGAGGAAGCGCCGATGGCCGCCCGGCGTGGTGAAGACCTCGACCTTCCCGTTGTCGGCCCAGCGGCGGAGCGTGTCCGGATCCACGCCGAGCATCCGGCTGGCCTCACCGAGGGTCAGCCACTCGCCGCGCTTGTCGGATGACGTCTGTGGAGGAATACCCGTAAATCTAGGTGAAACTGGCGCGGCCAGCGACGTCGGGTCAGGGAACGGGCACGCCGATCCGGCGCAGCAGGTCATGTAGCTTGCGGCGTTGCAAGATCGCGTGGGGGTCGGACTCGGCCTCCAGCGCCGAGACGATGAGTCGCCGGGCGTCTTCGACGCGACCGCGATCGATGAGGAACTCCGCGTAGTCGCGCTGGATGTCGGCACGCGCGCGGCGATAGCCGGTCGCGCGCAGGGCGTCGATCGCTTGGGTGAAGTGGGCATCCGCGTCCGCAGGTCGCCCCTCGGCCGCGAGCACTCGGGCGAGCGCGGCGGTCGTCGT